>NZ_JBVJMN010000005.1:0-226094 GCF_055584185.1 Streptomyces sp. NPDC104202
AAAAAAGAAGAAAAAAAGGAACCACCACAACAACAAGCACAAACCACCCCCCTCGCCATGCCCTCCCCCCCCCCCCCCCCCCCCCCCCCCCCCCCCCTGTTTCCCCCCCCTCCCCCCCCCCCCCCCCCCCCCCCCCCCAGGCCGGGGGACAGGGCGGGACGCCGAGGGGGCGGCTCCCCGCCCGTCGGCGGAGGCGGGCGGCTCAGATCATCAGGATGATGCGGCCGGGCCGGTGACCCGCCTCCGCGCGGCGATGGGCCTCCGCGGCCGCCTCCAGGGGCATGACGTCGGCCACCCGGGTGGTCAGCTCGCGGTCCGCGACCTTCTGCAGGCTCTCCCTGAGCCGGACGATGTCCGGCTGGGCCCGCACGGTCTCGACGCGGATGTCCCGCTCGGGGACCGGGACCCGGTCGGGGGCGAGGGCGAGGAAGACGCCGTCGTCCCGCAGCACCGGGAGGAGCGCCTCGCCGACCAGGGCGCCGTCGAAGATCGCGTGGACCCGGTCCGGGTCGCTCTCCAGCACCCGGGCGACGACCTCCTCCGGGGTGCCGCGGGTGATGACGTGATCGGCGCCGAGGACCCTCAGCTCGCTCTCGTCGCCCTCGTGGACGACGGCCACCACCCGCAGGCCGGAGGCCGAGGCGTACTGGACGGCCAGACGGCCCACCACCGCGCTGGCGCCGGTCACGAGCAGGGTCGCGCCCGGCGGGAGCGTGAGGCGGTCCAGCCCCTGCTGCGCCGTGGCGGAGGCCAGGGGGAGCGAGGCGGCGACCGTGAACTCCACGTCGTCCGGGACCGGGGCCAGCCACTCCGGGGCGACCCGCACGATCTCCGCGTAGGTGCCCTCGCCCGTCAGCTCCGTGTACCAGGGCACGAATCCGGCCACACGGGTGCCGGGCTCCAGCCCCGGCACGGGATCGAGCAGCTTGCCCGCGAAGTCCGTCCCCAGCACGAAGGGAGGAGTGAGGGCGCCGACCGCGTCGGCGTAGTGGCCGGCGCGGATGCGCAGGTCGGCCTGATTGACGCCCGCGGCCTTCAGACGGACCCGCACCCGGCCGGGGACGTCACCGGCCTCCGGTTCGGGCCGGCGGGCCATCCTGAGGACCTCAGGTCCACCGTAGGCGGTCACTTCGACGACACGCATGGGGTACTCCTCAGACGGAAGGCCCCCTCGTCGCCATTACACCCACGCTCCACACCCCCGGCAACTCTGGTGACCCACCCGCGCACGACGGGCCGGGAGATCGAGCACGCCTGTACCTGGGGCGGCCGCCGGCCGACTCCCTGACCACCCGCTTCCTCACCTACCTCGTCCGGGGCGGCGGCCAGGACGTCGTCCTGACCCACGGCCACCTGCCCTGCGCCACCCCCAAGGGGCTGCGGATCTGCGGAGACGGCTGAGGCCCCGTCTGGCATGCTCTGACGACGTGGAGCCATTGAGCGCGGAAGACCCGGTCGGCATCGGCCCGTTCCGACTGATCGGCCGCCTCGGCGTCGGGGGCATGGGCCGGGTGTTCCTGGCGCGTTCGGCGGGCGGGCGGACGGTCGCGGTGAAGGTGGTGCACGCGGAGCTGGCCGCCCAGGACGAGTTCCGGCGCCGCTTCGCCCGCGAGGTCGCCGCGCTGGAGCGGGTCGGGGGCACCGGCACCGCGCCCGTGCTGGGCTCGGACACCGCCGCCGCGTCCCCGTGGGTGGCGATCGGGTACGTGCCGGGGCCGTCGCTGCGGACCGTGGTCGGCGACGAGTTCGGGCCGCTGCCGCCGACGACCGTACGGTCCCTCGCCTCGGGTCTCGCCCGCGCCCTCGTCCACATCCACGACGCCGGGCTCGTCCACCGCGACCTCAAGCCCTCCAACGTGCTGCTGACCGTCGACGGCCCCCGGGTCATCGACTTCGGCATCGCCCGCGCCGTCGACACGGTCGCCGACGGCGGCGGCCTGACCAGTACCGGGGCCGTCGTCGGATCGCCCGGCTTCATGTCCCCCGAGCAGGTGCGCGGCGAGCACCTCACACCGGCGTCGGACGTCTTCTGCCTCGGCTCGGTCCTCGTCTACGCGGCGACCGGCCGGGCCCCCTTCGGAACGGCGGACAGCGGCGTCCACGCGACCATGTTCCGCATCGCCCACGACGAACCCGACCTGACGGACCTCCCGCCCGAGCTCTCCGGACTGATCCGGGCCTGCCTCTCCAAGGATCCGGAGGCCCGCCCCTCGGCGGCGGAGATCGCCGAGACCCTCCCGGTCGCCGACCCCTGGCTCCCGGCGGACGTCCTCGCCCCCATCGGCCGCCACGCGGCCCGGCTCCTGGAGGCCGAGGGCAGCGCCCCGGCGTCCGAGACTCCCCCGCCGTCCGCCCCGGCCTCCGCCTCCGGCGCGGGCACGGCCGCGACCACCCCCTCGGCTGCCGCGCCCCGGCGGCGCGGCCGCACCGTGCTGCTCGCCGCCGTCACGGCCCTGGCGGTCGCGGCGGCGGCCGGCGTCGCGTCCACGTACTGGCCCCGCGGCGGCGGGTCCGGCGGCACCGGCGGCCACAAGAACGGCGGCACCAGCGGCGGCCCCGCACCCGGGATCGTGCCGGCCGCCTTCCTCGGCGCCTGGGAGGGCGTCCTGAAGGGCTCGGCGGACGTCCCGTACGAGACCCGCAGGATCGAGGTCACCCAGGGGCCCGCCGGGGCCAGGGCGGCCGTCTACACCCACGTCACCGGGGAACAGCTCTGCATCGGCCGGGCCACCCTGGTCTCCGCCACCGACGGCGAACTCGTCCTCGGCGAGGCGGAGATCACCGCGAGCGTCCCCGCCCAGCGCTGCACCCCGGCGGCCCGCCAGACCCTCACGCTGCGTTCGACCGACGTCGTCGAGTGGGGTTCCGGCGTCGCCAAGGGCACCTTCCGCCGGGTCGAGGCCGGCACGGACGTCGTCCCCGCCGCGTACGTGGGGACCTGGAAGCAGGCGCCCGACACCCTGACCCAGCCCGAGCCCGACCGCTGGTCCTACCGGCTCATCGTCACCCAGGGCCCGGTCGGCGCACCGCTCGTCCGCTTCGAGCAGTCGTACCCGCGCATGGACGACCAGGGCAACCTCCTCGCCGACGACGTCGACTGCGCCTCCACCGCCCTCGTCGGCGGCGCCGGCTCCCTCCTCGTCATCGGCCCCGAGACCCGCGACCCCGACACCTGGGACTCCGACTGCGCCGAGAACGGCTCCAGCAACCTCCGCATCGTCCGCCACCAGGGCAAGGAACGCCTCCAGGTCTACGGCATGAGCGCGGACGGCGAACCGGCGGAGTTCGTCCGCGACTAGGGCGTCCCGTCCGGGTGGGAGGGGACGACCCACGCGGCCCCTCCCGGAGCGGAGGGGACCCCGGGCCGCCCCTCCCGGAGCGGGAGGGGACGGTCCGGTCCGCTCAGCGGGCGAGGAGGTCGAGCGCGGCCCGCACGGAGTCCAGGAGCGGCTGGCCGACCGCGCCGACGGTGGCGGCGATCGCCGCCAGGGCCATCAGCGAGCGGCGCCGGGCCGTCGGCTCGGCGGCCGGCCCGCCGGCGAGGACCGGGAGCGCGTCGTCGAGGGACGCGCGGTCCTCCTCCGGCACCTCCTCCCGCAGCGCCCGCGCCAGTGCCACGACGGCCCGCAGCGTCTCCTCCAGGGTGGGCGGCGGGGCGTGATGGTGGTGGACGATGCCGTGGTTGCCCTGACCGCCGTGCATGTTGACCACGTCGCCGTAGTGGTGGTCCCCCGCGTTCACTTGGACACCCCCGTGTTGCCGCTGCCGCCGTACATGTTCACCGAGTCCCCGAAGAAGTAGTTGCCGTAGTTGGTGACGGCGAGCGTGGACACCGTGGCGCGGAGCTCGGCGTCCGGCTTGTCGATCGCCTCGGCGATCTCGTGGACGAGCCGCTCCAGGTGCTCGCGCCTGCCGGTCACCAGGGCCGTGGACCGCCCGTTCGTCTCGACCGCGAGGACGTCGTGGGACTGGGCGAAGACGACGGAGATCATGTCGACGACGAAGTAGATCAGCGCGCCCACGACGAGGACCTGGACGAAGCCGAGGATGTCGTCGATGTCGCTGCCGCCCGACCCGTACCCGTCGGACGAGTCGGTGAAGCTCATGAGGATCAGGAGCAGGAAGACGGTGGTCCCGCCCCGCTTCAGGAAGCGGACGAACGCCTCGCCCCGGCGGGGCCGGAGCACGAAGGTGTGGACGCGGACGATGTTCTCCAGCGGATAGGCGCCCCCGTGCACCCAGAGCAGCCGCTTGCTGATGACCAGACCGTGCCCGGACGGCGGAACGGCCGGGGCGGCGAGTGCGCGCTCCGGCTCGTTCCACGGCCGCGATGCCCGGGCACCCCGCGCCGCGGGGGGCGTCGGGACCGCGGAATCCGGCGGTGGGCTCGACGCGGCCGGCGGACGATTCGGCTTCGGTGGCGGCGTTCCGTTCGTTCCCATGAGTCCCCCCGAGATGGAACCACTACGACGTGCCCCTCATTACGCAGCCGAACCACCTTTCCCACAAGGCGAGTTCAGGACGCCTGTGCGGCGACCTCGGAGGCCGCGTGGGCGTAGGCGCGGACGAGGGGGCGGGGGTCGTCGGCGCGCCAGGCGAGGGCGAAGCGGCTGGGGGAGACGCCGTGGACGGGGCGGGTGACGACGCCGTCGCGGGTGAGCAGGGGGGCGTTGCCGGCGGCGACCAGGCAGATGCCGAGGCCGCCGACGAGGGCCTCGTAGGTCTCGTCGGCGCTGGCGATCTCGCCGCCGATGACCGGCGGGCGTCCGCCGCGGGCGTCCACGGCCAGCCAGTGGTCGCGGAGTTCGGGGCCGCTGGCCGGCAGGGCGAGGAAGGGCTCGTCGAGGAGGTCGTCGAGGCGCAGGGTGGTGCGGGCGGCCAGTGGATGGGTCTCCGGGAGGGCCACCAGCCGGGGTTCGGTGGCCACCACGACCCAGCGGAAGCGCTCCGCGCCGGCCAGCGGGAGCCAGACGAACGCCACGTCGCTGGTCCCGTCGGCGAGGCCGGCCGTGGGGTCCTCCCAGCCGACCTGGCGCAGTTTCAGCCGGGCCTCGGGGTGGCCGCCGGTGAAGCGGGAGCGGATCGCGGGCAGCAGTCCGCCCCGCCCGGGGCTGGTGCTCATGCCGACGACGACCGTGCTCTCCGCGGCCTCCCGGGCGCGGCGCACGGCCTCGTGGCCCTCCTGCCAGGCGGCGATCGTGGCGCGGGCGTGCGGCACCAGGGCCGTACCGACGGGGGTGAGGGCGACGCCCTGCCGGTCGCGGTCGAAGAGGGCGGCGCCCAGCTGCCGTTCCAGCGCCCGGATCTGTTTGCTCAGCGCGGGCTGCGAGACGTAGAGCCGCTCGGCCGCGCGGGTGAAGTGGAGCTCCTCGGCGACCGCGAGGAAGTAGCGCAGATCCCGCCCGTGCACATCCATAGCCATGGGTTATCACGGGAGATCTTGGACGGGCAAAGCCCTTGCGGCGCAAGCTTGTTGTGTCACCGAGCAGCATCCACGAGGGGGAGTACGCACATGAGCAAGGTCTGGCTGGTCACGGGTGCCAACAGCGGTTTCGGGCGCGCCTTCGCCGAGGCCGCGGTCGCGGCCGGCGACGTCGTGGTCGCCGCCGCCCGCCGCACCGAGACGCTGGACGACCTGGTCGCCGCCCACCCGGACCAGGTGGACGCGGTCGCCCTGGACGTGACGGACGCCGTCGCGGTCGACCGGGTCGTGGCGACGGCGGTCGAGCGCCACGGGCGCATCGACGTCCTGGTCAACAACGCGGGCCGCACCCACGTCGGTTCGGTCGAGGAGACGGACGACGCCGAGCTGCGGTCCCTCTTCGACGTCCACGTCTTCGGCCCCGCGGCCCTCGCCCGGGCCGTCCTGCCGCACATGCGGGCCCGCCGTTCCGGCGCGATCGTGCAGCTCAGCAGCGTCGGCGGGCAGATGTCGATGGCCGGGTTCGGCGCCTACAGCGCGACCAAGTTCGCCCTGGAGGGCATGTCGGAGGCGCTGGCGGCCGAGGTCGGCCCGCTGGGGGTGAAGGTTCTGATCGTGGAGCCCGGCGCCTTCCGCACGGGCCTCTTCGGCAACCACAGCCTCAGCGGGGACGGCATCGCCGACTACGCCGACACCGTCGGCGCGACCCGCGCCTTCGTCGAGACCGGTGGCGGCACCCAGGCCGGCGACCCGGCGAAGGCCGTGGCGGCGGTCGTCCGGGCGCTCGAAGCGGAGGAGACCCCGCTGCGGCTCGCGCTGGGCGACGACTCGATCGACACGATCCTCGCCCACCTGGACCAGGTCCGCGCCGACGTCACCGCCTGGGAGAAGGTCGGCCGCGACACCAGGGTGTCCTGACGCGTCGGGCCCCGGACGCGACCGTGCTCCCTCCCCCGGATCGGTCCGGGGGAGGGAGCACGGCGTGGTGCGCGGTGCGTGCCGCGCGAGGACGTCCTAGAGGAACGAGTTGATCTCGATCGTCTCGGTGCGGCCGGGGCCGACGCCGATCGCGGAGATCGGGGCGCCCGACATCTCCTCCAGGGCCTTCACGTACGCCTGCGCGTTCTTCGGCAGGTCGGCGAAGGTCTGCGCCTTGGTGATGTCCTCGGACCAGCCCGGCAGCATCTCGTAGATCGGCTTCGCGTGGTGGAAGTCGGTCTGCGAGTAGGGCAGCTCCTCGACGCGCTTGCCGTCGATCTCGTACGCGACGCAGACCGGGATCTGCTCCCAGCCGGTCAGCACGTCCAGCTTGGTGAGGAAGAAGTCGGTCAGGCCGTTCACGCGGGTGGCGTAGCGGGCGATGACCGCGTCGAACCAGCCGCAGCGGCGGTCACGGCCGGTGGTGACGCCCCGCTCGCCGCCGATGCGGCGCAGCGCCTCGCCGTCCTCGTCGAACAGCTCCGTCGGGAACGGGCCGGCGCCGACACGGGTCGTGTAGGCCTTGAGGATGCCGATGACCCGGCTGATCTTCGTCGGGCCCACGCCGGCGCCGGTGCAGGCGCCGCCCGCGGTCGGGTTCGAGGAGGTGACGAAGGGGTACGTGCCGTGGTCGACGTCGAGCAGGGTGCCCTGGCCGCCCTCGAAGAGCACGACCTTGTCGT
The DNA here is from genome assembly GCF_055584185.1 of Streptomyces sp. NPDC104202. Taxonomy (NCBI): domain Bacteria; kingdom Bacillati; phylum Actinomycetota; class Actinomycetes; order Kitasatosporales; family Streptomycetaceae; genus Streptomyces; species Streptomyces sp. NPDC104202. The sequence goes on from NZ_JBVJMN010000005.1 coordinate 7,084, forward strand.
CGTCGAGCGCCTTGTTGAGGATCAGCGTCGTGTCGGCGACGAAGGGCTTGATCTGCTCCGCGTACTGGAGCATCTCCTCGACGATCTGCTCGGCCTGGATCGCGCGGCGGTTGTAGAGCTTGGCCAGGAGCTGGTTCTTGCCCTCCAGCGCCGCCTCGACCTTCTGCTCGAGGATCGACTCGTCGTAGAGGTCCTGGACCCGGATGCCGACGCGGTTGATCTTGTCGGCGTAGGTCGGGCCGATGCCGCGCCCGGTGGTGCCGATCTTGCGCTTGCCGAGGAACCGTTCCGTCACCTTGTCGAGGGTGACGTTGTACGGGGTGATCAGGTGGGCGTTGCCGCTGATCAGGAGCTTCGACGTGTCGACGCCTCGCTCGTTCAGTCCGCTCAGCTCGGAGAGCAGGACCGCCGGGTCGACGACGACTCCGTTTCCGATCACCGGGGTACACCCCGGCGAGAGGATTCCGGAAGGGAGAAGATGCAGCGCGTACTTCTGGTCGCCGACGACGACGGTGTGGCCGGCGTTGTTGCCGCCCTGGTAACGCACTACATAGTCAACGGATCCACCGAGGAGGTCGGTGGCCTTTCCCTTGCCCTCGTCACCCCACTGAGCACCGAGCAGCACAAGTGCGGGCACAGGCGTACACCCCTTCCGGGTGGGGCATGTCCAAGGTCAGGGGGCGTACGCCGCCTCACCGGTGTGCCCCGGAATAGACGAAGCCCCTGGCGCAATAGCGCAAGGGGCTCTTGCACAAAGATGCTACCCGAGGAAGGACCGAGGTGTCGGATCACGACCAGCTGCTGGTCATCGTCGACCCGGTCGCCCGCCGATGTGACGGCGAGTCCGTGCGGATCGCGAAAGATGTCCTGTCCGCGGGCGCGGAGGCGAAGATCTGCCTGCCGGACGGCCCGGAGGAATTCTCCCGCGCCCTGGCCAGGCGCGGTTCCCGGCGCCCCGTGGTGCTCGGCGACGACCGGGCGCTGCTGCGCACGGTGACGCTCCTGCACCGGGAGCGGGAGCTCTCCGGGTCCGCCCTCTCCCTCGTCCCGATCGGCCCGCCGGACGCCCGCGAGGTGGCCCACGCGCTCGGCGTGCCGCGCTCCACGCCGGAGGCGGCCCGGGCGGTCCTGGACGGGTCGGTCCGCCGCCTGGACCTGCTCGTCGACGACAGCGACGGCGTGGTCCTCGGCGACCTGCTGGTGCCGGCCGCCCCCGCGCTGTCCTCGGCGGCCCCGTCGGTCTGGGGCACCTGCCGCTCCCTCGTCCGCACCCTGGTCCGCCCGGCGCCCACCGCCCTCGCGGTCCGCACCCACCGGCTGCGCGTGGAGGCGGACGGGGTGCTCCTCGCCGACGTGGACGATCCGGTGGAGGGGCTGACGGTCCGCTCCGCCGCCGGTACCGCCCGGGTGACCGTCCGCCCGTCGGCCGCGCCGGCGCGGCACGCCTCCGCCCGCACGCTCACGGTGTCCGGCCCCGACTTCCGCTACCGCGCCGACGGCCGGCTCTCCGGTCCCGTCCGCCGCCGCACCTGGACCGTCCGCCCCGCCGCCTGGGGGCTGACCCTGCCCCGCGACCCGGCCCGGGAGCGGCTCACGACGCCCTGACCCCGCCGTCGGGCGGGTCAGACCTCCACGAGGAGCTCGTCGAAGCCGCGGATGACGTAGCCGGGCTTCCGGACGGGTTCGGCGGTCAGGCGGAGGGCGGGGGCCTGCCTCAGGAGTTCGCCGAAGACGGCGGTGAGTTCGAGGCGGGCGAGCGGGGCGCCGAGGCAGTAGTGGATGCCGGCGCCGAAGGTGAGGTGGGGGTTGTCGGCCCGTTCGAGGTCGAGGACGTCCGCGGTGGGGCCGAAGCGGGCGGGGTCGCGGTTGGCGGAGCCGAAGAGCAGGGCGACCTCGGAGCCGCGCGGGACGACCTGGCCGCCGAGCTCGATGTCGTCGAGGACCCAGCGCTCGAACATCTGGAGCGGGGTGTCGTACCGCAGAAGTTCTTCCACAGCTGTGGACAACTTTTCGGGACGCGGACGGACGCCCTGCGCGAGGAGGGTGTGCCAGCCGTTGACCGTGGTGTTCACGGTGGCCTCGTGGCCGGCGTTCAGGAGGAGCACGCAGGTGGAGACCGTCTCCTGCTCGGAGAGACCCTCGACCGCGATCAGGGACGAGAGGAGGTCCGCGCCCGGTTCCCGGCGCCGCCGGGCGATCAGCTCCCGCAGGTAGGCGGAGAACTCGACGGACGCCTGGACCGCCCGCCGGGCCGTCCCGGCCGAGGGGTTCAGCTCGAACATCCCGCAGATCGCCGCCGACCAGGGCCGCAGCATGCCGCGCTCCTCGTCGTCCTCCGGGACGCCCAGCATCTCCGCGATCACCGCGACCGGCAGGGGTTCGGCGACGGCGGACAGCAGGTCCCCGCCGCCCTCGGCCACCAGATCGCCGACCAGGCCGGCGGCCAGCCGCCGTACCGTCGGGGCCAGGTCCTCCACGGTCCGCGGCGTGAACGCCTTCGAGACGAGCCGCCGGATCCGGCCGTGGTCGGCCCCCTCCAGATCCAGCAGCCCGTGGTCGTTGAGCGTGTGGAACGGCTCGTACGCGGCGTCCGGGGCCTCCCGGCCGAACTCCTCGTGCGTGAAGCGGTGGGTGTACGTCCGGCCCAGCCGCCGGTCCCGCAGGAGCGCCGAGACGTCCTCGTGGTGCGGGATCAGCCACTGCCGCGTCGGCGCGTACCAGTGGGCGCGGCCGGCGGCGCGCAGCTCCGCGTAGGCGGGGTAGGGATCGGCGACGAACTGAGGCGACCAGGGGTCGAAGGCGGCGTCCATGACCGGACGCTACCCGCGCCGGTCCCCGGCACCACTCCCCTGCGCGCCCCGCGGCGGTCCCGGGGCCGGTCAGCCGCCGACCCGGACCAGACCCGCCTCGTAGGCGAAGACCGCCGCCTGCGTGCGGTCGCGCAGGCCCAGCTTCACCAGGATCCGGCTGACGTGCGTCTTGATCGTCGACTCGGCGACGACGAGGTGCTCGGCGATCTCGGCGTTCGACAGGCCCTGGGCGATGAGGACGAGGACCTCCGTCTCCCGCTCGGTCAGCTCGCCGATCTGCGCCATCGCGGGCGGGCGCGGCGCGCTGCCCGGCGCCTTGGCGAACTCGTTGATGAGCCGCTTGGTGACGGTCGGCGCGAGGAGCGCCTCGCCGGCCGCGACGACCCGCACGCCGTCGGCGAGCTGCCGGGCCGAGGCGTCCTTGAGCAGGAAGCCGGAGGCTCCGGCCCGCAGCGCCTGGTAGACGTACTCGTCGAGGTCGAAGGTGGTCAGGACGAGGACCTTGGCGTCCGCGTCGGCGGCGACGATCTCCCGGGTGGCGTCGATGCCGTTCAGCTCGGGCATCCGGATGTCCATCAGGACGACGTCGGGGCGGAGGGCGGCGACCTGGGCGATGGCCTCGCGGCCGTTGACCGCCTCGCCGACGACCTCGATGTCCGGCATCGCGCCGAGCAGGACCGAGAAGCCCTCGCGGACCATCATCTGGTCGTCGACGATCAGGACCTTGATGCTCATTCCGCGTTCTCCCCGCGGCTCACGGGGACGAAGGCCGTCACCTCGTAGCCGCCGTCGTCGGTCGCCTCGGCCGTCATCTCCCCGCCGAGCATCGTCACCCGCTCCCGCATGCCGGTGATGCCGTGGCCGGCGCCCGGCGAGGGCTTGACGAGACCGCGCGCGGGGCCGTTGGCGATGCGCAGGCCGAGGCCGCCGAGGACGTAGCTGACCTCGACCTTCGCCGCCGCGCCGGGGGCGTGCCGCAGCACGTTCGACAGGGCCTCCTGGACAATCCGGTACGCGGAGAGCTCCACGCCCTGCGGCAGCTCGCGCACGGCGCCGGTGACCGTCTTCTCGACGTCGAGGCCGGCCTCGGCGACGTTGCGGATCAGCGCGTCCAGGTCGCCGAGGGTCGGCTGCGGGGCGTCGGGCGCCTCGTAGTCCTCGGCCCGGACGACGCCGAGGATGCGGCGCAGCTCGGTGAGGGCGGCGACGGCGTTCTCGCGGATGGTGAGGAAGGCCTGCTCCAGCTCCGGCGGCGGGTTCTCGACGCGGTAGGGCGCGGCCTCGGCCTGGATGGCGACCACCGACATGTGGTGGGCGACGACGTCGTGGAGCTCGCGGGCGATGGTGGTGCGCTCCTCCAGGACGGTCCGCCGGGAGATCTCCTGGGCGGTGACGGTCTGCTGCGCGGTGACCTCGCGGTCGGCCTGGCGGCGGACCTGGAAGACGGTGACGGTGAGCAGGACCATCGCCGACACGAAGATCATGGGGAACGCGTCGCTGCCGCCTCCGCCGCCGAGGAACATCTCGGCGAAGAGGGCGTAGCCGGCCGTCGCGATCCACATCCACAGCGCGGTGCGGGGCCGGGTGCGGGCGGCGACGACGCCGAGGATCACCAGGTGCGCGGCGAAGGAGTTCGCCGCCCAGGGGAAGCCGCTGCCGAAGCCGCCGACGGCCCCGATGAACGGCGCCGACGCGAGGGAGGCCCAGAAGGCGAGGACCGGGCGGACCAGGGTGAGCAGCACGATCGCGGGCGGCACGCAGGTCGCGACCAGCGAGATCGGGCCGAAGCCGCTGTGGACGCGCTCGTAGCCGATCAGGAAGACGATCATCGCCAGGAAGCCGACGACCGCGTGCGGGAACAGGCCGGCGGACTCCCGTATGCGTGAGGGCAGGAAGCGGGCCGGGCCGCCGGTCACGTCCGCGCGTGGCATCGGCCGGTAGGCGAAGGCGTCGTGGAGGAGTTCCTGGCGCAGCCCTCCGAGCGCCACCTGCACCAGGCGGAACTCGGGGCTGCGGCTCGTCTCGGAGAGCGGTGTCTGGGTCACGAGAACAACGGTACGGGGGGAGACGGACGGGGTCGTCCGGCTCCGTACGGATCCTCCCGGGTCCCCCTTGAGGAGGAGGGGGGCGCCGGAGCGCCCCCCTCCGGGGCTCAGGCGAGGTGGTTGAACGTGGTGCCCTCGCCGGCGTAGACCGTGGTGGTCTGGCGGCCGAGGGGGGCGGTGGGGCTGCCGGTGGCGGGGTAGACCGTGGCGCCGGCGGGGCCGTAGGCGACCAGGTCGGGGCGGCCGTCGGCGGTGACGTCGCCGGCGCCGACGAGGTGGGTGAACCCGCCCCATCCGGCGCTGATCCGCACGCGGGCGGAGAAGGTGCCGGCGCCGTTTCCGGGGTAGAGCCACAGCACGCCGGCGGTGTCCCGGGCGAGGAGGTCGCCCGCGGCGGTGCCGGTGACGTCGCCGACGGCGGTGATCTGGTCGAAGCCGTTCCAGCCGGCGCCGAGCCGGGTGCGGGCGGAGTAGGGCGCGGACCAGCTGCCGGTGGCCTTGTAGAGCCACATGACGCCGGCGGTGTCGGTGGCCACGAGGTCGGGCCGCCCGTCGCCGGTGAGGTCGCTGCCGGCGGCGAACTTGTTGTAGCCCTGCCAGCCCGCGCTGATCCTGACGCGGGTGTCGAAGGTCCCGTCGCCCTTGCCGAGGTAGCTCCACAGCACGCCGGCGGTGTCGCGGGCGATGAGGTCGCCCGCGGGCCCTCCGGCGAGGTTCCCGGCGGCCTCGATCTGGTTGTAGATCTGCCAGCCGGCTCCCAGGCGGGTGCGCCGGGCGGGGACGATCTGGCCGTCCACGGGACGGTCCCGCAGGTCGTCGCGCCACAGGACGCCCGCGGCGTCGCGGGCGAGGAGGTCGGTGGCGCCGTTGTCGTCGTAGTCGTGCGGGTTGGCCGTGCGGGTGACGTTCATGAGCCAGCCCTGGTAGGCGGGCTCGCCGGCGCCGCCCGGGAGCGTCGCCTCGGCCTCCACGCCGTACCTGCCGTTCGGCGCGTCCACGCCGTCGATGACGCCGTCCCAGTCGAAGGAGAACAGGGTGCCGGACGCCGGCGCGGTCAGGCGCTTGGTGAACTCCTTGCCCGTGGCGATGTGCGTGAGCGTGACGTCCAGGTAGGCGTCGGCGCGCGACAGCGTCCAGCCCAGGGTCACCTTGCCGCCGGTCTTGTCGAGGTCGACCGCGTCGGGGACGTGGACCTGCTCGATCGCCAGCGGCTTCTCCGCCGGAGGCGGGCCCGTCTCCGCGACCTTGGTGACCTTCGGGGTGCCGTCCGCGGCGGCCGCGATGCGGAACAGCCCCTCGCCCTCGGCGCCTCGGCTGCCGCCCAGCACGGCGGAGCCGTCGGCGGCGGCCACCGCGAAGCCCGAGGCGGAGATGCCGAGTTCACGGATCTCGCCGTCGGCCAGGGAGACGGCCCGGGCGGGCTTGGAGGGGTTGCCGTAGACGAGCCAGGAGCCGACGAGCTGGTGGTACCACTGGTCACCGCGGGGGCCCAGGACGGTCTTCTTCTCCTCGCGCGTCGCGCGGTCGACGGAGGTGACGTAGAGGCCGGTGCCGGCGGCGTAGTCCACCCAGGCGACGTGCGAGGCGGAGCCCATCAGGGTGGTGAAGTCGTATCCGGACTCGACGGAGGCGTACGTCTCCGTCACCGCGCCGGTCGCCACGTCGATCAGGGCCCTGCCGCCGGTCCGGGCGTTCGCCGGGCCCGTCGAGTAGCCGACGAGGACGGAGCCGTCCTGGACCTGCTCGCCGACGAACTCGGCGGCGTCGGCGGGCAGTCCGGAGACCTCGTGGGTCTCCGTCGCGGCGCCGTTCCTGCTCACGACGTGCAGTGCGGTCGTGCCGTCGCCCTTCGTCAGCTGCGCGAGGACGGCGGCCGGGCCCAGCGCGGTCACGTAGGTGCCGTTCAGCGGGCGGAGGTCGATGGCCACGCCCGGGGCGGCCGGGTCCGCCATGTCCTTCAGCGTCAGGGACCGCATCTGGAGGGTCCAGCCGTCGTCGCCGAGGACGACCACGTCGCCGCCGCCCAGGACGGCGGCGCCGTTCTCGGGCTCCTGGATCCAGGTCGGGGCGCTTCCGTCGTACGGCGTCCACAGCGCCTTCCGCTCGCCGTCGCCGAAGACGTGGCTGAGGAAGCCGGTGGTGCCCGCGCCCGCCAGCGACCCGCCCTCGGGGAAGACGGGCAGGCCCTCGGCCTCGGCGGCCGGTGCCGGGGCCGGGGCGGTGGCGGCGAAGGCGGCCGGGGCGGCGGCCAGGGTGCCGGCGCCGAGCGCGGTGACGGCGAGGACGGCGGTCACGGCGGAGGCGAGACGGATGCCGGAGAGACGGGACTGCAAGGTGAAACCCCCACGGGAAGATCGGACACGGGAGAGCCGTGCCTGATGAGACTCGCGACCGGTCCCCAGGGTTGTACGCGCACCCGACATGCGTTCGATCCCGGGTCCGGGCGGGCCGTACCGCTAGAAGGCCAGCTGGGCGATCTCCTCCGCGACGACCGCGCAGGCGTCGGCGGCCGGGTCGATGAGGGGGAAGTGGCCGACCTCCTCCAGGAAGGTGAGGCCGGTCTCCTCGCCCGCCTTGCCGGCGGCCTCCGCGTACGCCTCGGCGACGGCGCGGGGGACGACGAGGTCCTCTCGGCCGTGGACGACGGTGGTCGCGATGCCGGTCGGCAGGAGGCGGGAAGGATCGGCGAGGGCGGCGCGCGCCTCGAACTCGGCCGGATCGCCCAGCAGTTCACCGACGGCTCCGCCGCACACCCCGAGTTCCACCGCGCGGCCGAAGTGGGCGATCGGGGCGAGCGCGACGACCCCGCGGACGGCCGGCGGGGCGGGGAGGTGCCAGGGCGCGCCGGCGGGCAGGCCGTGCCGGGCGGCTGCCCACAGCGCGAGGTGGCCGCCCGCCGAGTGGCCGGTGAGGACCACGCGGCCGACGTCGGCCTGCGGCAGGTGGGCCGCGGCCAGTTCCGGGACGGCGTCGAGCGCGGCGGCGACGTCGTCGAAGGTCTCGGGCCAGCGGCCGGCGACCGGGGCGGTGCCGCCCTGGCGGGGGATGTCACTGCCGCGCCGGTACTCGACGTTCGCCACGGCGAAGCCCCGGCGGGCCAGGAAGTCCACGAAGGGGGTCAGGTGCTGCCGGTCGTACGGGGCGCGCCAGGCGCCGCCGTGCAGGGCGACCACGAGGGGCGCCCGGGTGCTCCCGTCGCGCGGGGCGTAGAAGTCGATCACCTGGTCCGGGTGGTCGCCGTACGCGGCGGAGGCGTCCGGGGGGACGGCCGGGTGCGAGAACGCCGACGCCTCTTCGGCGGCATCACGCGCGGCGGGGTCCGGCATGCTGTTCCACCCTCTCGGATACGCGGCCGCGTCGGCCTGATCTGCGGGGACGGTACCAGCACCGGAGCCCCCGCAGACCAGGTGATCGACGGGCGGTCGATCGAGGCCGGACGCCCGCTACGCGGGGAGGTCGGCCAGGACCTCCGCGAGGACCCTCGCGGCCCTCTCCGCGTCGGCGAAGCCGACGTACAGCGGCGTGAAGCCGAACCGCAGCACGTCCGGGCGGCGGAGGTCGCCGACCACCCCGCGGCGGATGAGCTCGGCCATGACGGCCGGGGCCCCGGCGCACCGCAGGGCGACCTGGCTGCCCCGCTCGCCGTGCTCCTCGGGCGTCGCGGACTCGACCCGGCCCGCGGGGACGTACGCCCGCACGCACTCCAGGAAGAAGTCCGTCAGCGCCAGGGACTTGGCCCGCACGTCCTCGACGTCGACGCCGTCCCAGACGTCCAGCGCCGATTCGAGGGCCAGCATCGACAGGATGTCCGGGGTGCCGACCCGGCCCCGCACGGCCCCCTCGGCCGCCGTGTAGCCGGGGGTCATCGCGAACGGGTCGGCGTGCGAGTTCCAGCCGGGCAGCGGCGAGTCGAAGGCGGCCTGGTGGCGCTCGGCGACGTACAGGTACGCGGGCGAACCGGGGCCGCCGTTCAGGTACTTGTAGGTGCAGCCGACGGCCAGGTCGACGCCGTGGGCGTCCAGCCCGACGGGCAGGGCGCCCGCGCTGTGGCACAGGTCCCAGACGGCGAGCGCGCCCGCCGCGTGGAGGGCGGCGGTGATGCCGGGCAGGTCCTGGAGCCGGCCGCTGCGGTAGTCGACGTGGTTGACGAGCGCGGCGGCCGTGCGCGGACCGGCCGCGCCGGGGATCGCGGCGGGGTCGACGGGCACGATCCGGTGCCCGGTCATCCGCGCCGCCGACTCCGCGATGTATCCGTCCGTGGGGAAGGTCGTCGCGTCGACGAGGATCTCGTCGCGGTCGTCCCCGGCGAGCCGGGCCGCGGCGACGACGGCCTTGAAGACGTTCACGCTGGTCGAGTCGCCGACGACGATCCGGCCGGGGGCGGCGCCGACGATCGGCGCGATCCGGTCGCCGATCCGCTCGGGCGCGGTCCACCAGCCGGACTCGTCCCAGGAGCGGATGCGCAGCTCGCCCCACTCGCGGGTGATGACGTCGGCCATGCGGGCCGGGACGTGGGCGGGCAGCGCGCCGAGGGAGTTGCCGTCGAGGTAGACGGTGCCGGCGTCGAGGGTGAACTTCTCGCGGTGCTTGCCCAGCCCGTCGGCGGCGTCGAGCTCCAGCGCCCTTCCGAGGAGGTCAGACATGGCTGCGGGCCGTCCAGAGCTCGGGGAACACGTTCTTCTGGGCGCGCTTCTCCAGCCAGGCCACGCCGGCCGAGCCGCCGGTGCCGGTCTTGGCTCCCATCGCGCGCCGGGTCGCGACCAGGTGGTCGTTGCGCCAGCGCCAGACGAGCTCGGCGACGTCGCTGAGGGCCTCGCCGAGGCGGACGAGTTCGCCGTTCTGGTCGGCGTCGGCGTAGATCCCGGCCCAGACCGCCTCGACCTCGGGGGAGGGCTCGTACCGCTGCGACAGGTCGCGGCCGAGGACGCCGGCCGGCACGGGCAGTCCGCGGCGGGCCAGGAACGCGAGGACCTCGTCGTACAGGCTGGGCTCGTGGAGCGCCTTCTCCAGCTCGGCGTGGACGCGGGGCGCGCCCCGGTGCGGGACGAGCATGGAGGCGGCCTTGTCGCCGAGCAGGAACTCCATCCGCCGGTACATCGCCGACTGGAAGCCGGAGCCCTCGCCGAGCGCGGCGCGGTAGGCGTTGAACTGGGCGGGGGTGAGCTGGGCCAGCGGCCGCCAGGAGTGGTTGAGCGCCTCCAGCTCGCGCACGGAGCGCTTGAGCGCGTCCATCGCGACGGGGACGCGGTCCTCGCGCAGGGCGCGGCTCGCGGTCTCCCATTCGTGGACGATCACCGTGAACCACAACTCCATGACCTGGGTGGTGACCAGGAAGACCATCTCGCCCGGGTCGTCCGAGCGGAGGTGCTGGAGGTGGGTGAGGACGTCCGCCTGGACGTAGTCCTCGTACGGCGTGGTACCCGCGAAGTCGAGGTTCGGGTCGTCTGCGACCGAACCGGCTCCGGCATCGGGGAAGGTGGACATTGCTGTCTCCTCGATACGTACTACCGGGTAGCGGTCTGCTCCTCCGTGCGGCACGTCGTCCGGCACGGGAGCCCCGGTCCCCTCGGGAGGCGTGCTGCGTCGCGCGCCGTCCCAAGCGCATCATGACACGATCGGACCAGTGATGTAGGTCCCGTCTTCGTTATACGGAAACGCGTTCGAGCGACAGCCGTGGAGACCCTTGATCTGCTGCATCATCGCCGGGGCGGGCCTGCCCGGACCCGGGCAGCCCAGATGGGCGCGGAGTCCTGTCTCGTGGCCGACCTCGTGGTTGATGATCAGGTGCCGGTACTCCTCCGGCGGCCCCGCGAAGGTCGGCGAGCCCAGCATCCACCGCCTGAGGTTCACCACGACGCCGTCGGTGGTCTCGCAGTTCAGCTCGCCGTGGGTCCGCAGCCCCTGGCGGAGGCAGAGCGCGTCCGCGGTGTCCGGGGTGGCGATCCGGATGACGAAGTCGGCGTTCTCCGACACCAGCTGGAAGCGGCCGCGGCCGTGCGCGGCCCAGCTGCGCGGATGGGCCAGGATCCGCTGGATCTCGGCGGCCGTCTCCTGCGCCGACAGGGCGATGCCGTTCTCGACCTGGACCCGGTAGCGGCGCAGGGTGCCGCTCGTGCCGGTCGGCGCCCCGGTGGACTGCGCGGTGGTGAAGGTCCCGGCACCGGACCGCGGCACCGCGGGCTTCTTCGAGGCGGTGCGCCGCGGGGTGGCGGTCGCCGTCGGACGCGGCACGGGCGCCGGCGGAGGCGTGGACCTGGGCGGCACGGGCCTCGCCGGGGGCGCCGGCTGCCCCGTACGGGTGGGCGGCGGGGCGGTCGGCCGGGCGCTCTCGGCCTCCGCCGTCCGGACGGCCGCCGGGGCCGCGGCCTTCCCGTCCGGCGTGTCGTCGAAGTCGGCGAGGGCGGCCCCCGCTCCGAGCACGACGGTCATCAGGACCATGGCGGGCAGCCCGATCCGGGTGCCCGACCGGTGCGTCCCGCCCCTGCGCCGCCGTCCGGCGGGTACGGCTCGTCTCCCCACGACAGACTTCCCCCTCGGTCCTGCGGTTCCGGGGATCGTACCGGGGACGTCGAACGCCCTTTCCCCCGTGCGGGGGAAAGGGCGCGCGAGCGGGGCGGGCGGAGGTCAGCCGAGCGTCTCGGCCGCCGTCTCCGAGGAGTCCCGCAGGAAGGTGGAGCAGCGCTCGTACTCGTCCTTCTCGCCGATCTCGCCGGCTGCGCGGGCCAGGGCGTGCAGGGCGCGCAGGAAGCCGCGGTTCGGCTCGTGCTCCCACGGCACCGGGCCGTGGCCCTTCCAGCCGTTGCGGCGCAGGGCGTCCAGGCCGCGGTGGTAGCCGGTCCGGGCGTAGGCGTACGACTCGACGACCGAGCCGCGCTCGTAGGCGTCGTCGGCGAGCCGGGCCCAGGCGAGCGAGGAGGTCGGGTACTTCGCGGCGACGTCCGCCGGCGCCGTGCCGTTCGCGAGCAGCTCGCGCGGCCCCGGGTCGTCGGGCAGGTGGGTGGGGGCCGGTCCCCCCAGGAGGTTCTCGTGGATGGCCATGAGCCCAGTCTGCCTCAGGCCGCGGGCCCCCGGCCCCGCTCCCCCGGCTCTCCGGAGCGCCTCGGCTCCCCCGGGTCCAGCGGCGGCGAGGTCACGCCGCAGTGCACCCGGCACTCGGGGTGGCAGCCGGCGCGCGGGGCCGGCGTCCGCAGGGTCGTCCAGGCGATGACCGCGCCCGCCACCAGCAGCGCGGCGCACATCGGCATCGCCCGCCGGAAGGTCTCCCCGAACTCCTCCGCCGAGCGGTACGACTCCGGTCCCATCCCGGCGAGCAGCGGCAGCGCGGCCACCGCGAGGAGTCCCGCCGCGCGGGCCGCCGCGTTGTTGATCCCGCTGGCGAGCCCCGCCCGGGCCACGTCCACCGAGGCGAGGACGGTCGCGGTCAGCGGTGCGACCAGCGTCGTCATGCCGAGCCCGAGCACCAGCAGGGCCGGCAGCACGTCCTGGACGTAGTCGGCGTCCTCGCCCACCCGCAGCATCAGCAGCATCCCGGCGGCGCACAGCAGCGGGCCGACCGTGAGCGGGATGCGGGGGCCGATCCGCTCGCCCAGCTCGCCGGACCTGGCCGACAGCAGCAGCATCAGCACGGTCGTCGGCAGCAGGGCCGTGCCGGCGGCGAGCGCCGAGTAGCCGGAGACGACCTGGAGCTGGAGCGCGGCCAGGAAGAAGAACCCGCCGAAGGCCGCGTAGACGCAGAGGGTGACGACGTTGACGGCGGTGAAGAGCCGCGAGCGGAAGATCGACGGCGGCGTCATCGCCGACTCGCCGCGCCGCCGCTCCACCACCACGAACCCGGCCCCCACCAGGACGCCGGCCGCCCCGGCCCACCACGCCTCGCCGATCAGCGCGTAGGTGACGAGGGCGAGCGCCGCCGCGCCGAGGACGGCTCCGAGCACGTCGAAGCGGCCGTGCGCCGTCTCGTCCCGGGACTCCGGGACGTGCCGGAGGGCGACCGGCACGCAGACGGCGGCGAGCGGCACGTTGAGCAGGAACACCCACCGCCAGCCCGGTCCGTCCACCAGCCAGCCCCCGACGAACGGCCCGATGGCCGCGCCCACCCCGCCGAAGCCGGACCACAGCCCGACCGCCCTGGCCCGGTCGTCCTCGTGGAAGCTGGCCTGGATGAGCGCGAGCGAGCCGGGGGTGAGGAGCGCGCCGCCCACTCCCTGGAGGGCGCGGGCCGCGATCAGCACCCCGGTGTCGGGGGCGAGCCCGCACAGCAGCGAGGCGATCGCGAACCACACCACGCCGATCACGAAGACCTTCCGGCGGCCGTAGCGGTCGCCGAGCGCCCCGCCGAGCAGGATCAGCCCGGCGAGGGTCAGCATGTAGGCGTTGACGGTCCACTGGAGCGCGCCGAGGTCGGCGTCCAGGTCCTCGCCGATGTGGGGCAGGGCGACGTTGACGACGGTGGAGTCGAGCAACGCCATCCCGGACCCGAGCACGGTCGTGAACACGATCCACCGGCCCGTGGCCGAGGCCATCCGCACGTCCCGCACACCCATGCCTGCATGGTCCCGCGAAGCGCCCGCCCCCGCCCATCGAACGCCGCCGGGGGCCGCGGGGCGCGGCGCCCGGCCGGCCGGGGCACGCCGGGCCCTCCCGCACGGCCGGGCGGCGGCTCCGTCAGACCCCGCGCGACCGGGCGGCTCCGTCGGCCCCCGCACGGCCGGGCGGCTCCGTCAGGCCGTGCGCAGCCGGTTCGCCGCGCGGACGAGCGCGTCCACGCCCCGCTCGGCCTTGTCGCGGGGGCAGCCCACGTTGAGGCGGACGAAGCCGGGGGTGCCGTAGACCCCTCCGGGCATGATGGCGACCTTCTCGACCGCCACCAGCTCCTCCTGGAGCCGGGCCTCCTCGATCCCCAGCGGCCGCAGGTCGATCCAGGCGAGGTAGCCGGCCTGCGGGGGCGTCCAGTCGACCTCGGGAAGGCCGGCCGCGAGCCGCTCCCGGACCGTGGACATGGTGCCCGCGACGTAGCCGCGCAGGGCGTCCAGCCAGGGGGCGCCCTGCCGGTAGGCGGCGATGTGGGCGGTCAGGGAGAGCACGGCGGGCGAGGCGAGTCCCTCGCCCGTCTCCATCCGCCGGATGAAGGCCGTGCGCTCGTCGGGGTCGCCGATCAGCCCGTACGAGCCGGACAGCGCCGGGAAGTTGAACGCCTTGGTGCCGGAGGTGACCAGGGCCCAGCGGTGGCCCCGGCCCGGCTCGGCGACCCGGGTCCAGGGGATGTGGCGGTGGCCGTCGGTGGTCAGGTCGGCGTGGATCTCGTCGCTGACGACGGCCGCTCCGTGGCGCTCGGCCAGCCGGGCGAACGTGGCCAGTTCCTCCTCGGTCCACACCCGGCCGGTCGGGTTGTGCGGGGAGCAGAGCAGCAGCATCCGGCTGTCCGGGCGGGCCAGCTCCCGTTCGAGGGCGTCGAGGTCTCCGAGGGGGACGCCGCGCAGCTCGCGGCCGAGCCCGGTGACGGCCTTGCGGAAGCCGTCGTAGGTGGGGGTGTGCACGACGACGCCGTCGCCGGGCTCCGTCCACATCTGCACCAGCTGGGAGATCTGGCTGAGCACCGAGGGCGCGTAGACCAGGGTGTCGGTGTCGATGTCGGTGGCGAACCGGGTCGCGTACCAGTGGCGGATCGCCTCGCGGAAGCCGCCGAGCCGCCAGTCGGTGTAGCCGAAGACGCCGTGGTCGACCCGCTCGCGGAGGGCGTCGAGCACCTCCGGCGGGGAGGCGAAGTCCATGTCGGAGATGGTGAACGGAAGCAGGTCGGAGACGCCGAAGCGGTCCGCGATGCCGTCCCACTGGACCGACCAGGTGCCGCGCCGGTCTGTCTCTCGGTCGAAGTCGTACATCAGGCCCCTCTGTCGGTCGACGCACGAGGGCCCGGCACCTCGGGAGGTACCGGGCCCTGCGCGCTCACGATGACTGCGTTACTTCAGCTTCGTGCCGGTCGAGCGCAGCGCGGCGCACGCCTCGGTCACGCGGACGGCCATGCCGGCCTCGGCCAGCTTGCCCCAGGTGCGCGGGTCGTAGGTCGACTTCACGCCCACCTCGCCGTCGACCTTCAGGACGCCGTCGTAGTTCTTGAACATGTGGTTCGCCACCGGACGCGTGAAGGCGTACTGCGTGTCGGTGTCGAGGTTCATCTTCACGACGCCGTTCTCCAGCGCGGTGGCGATCTCCTCGGCCGTGGAGCCCGAGCCGCCGTGGAAGACGAAGTCGAACGGGGAGGCCTTGCCGAACTTCTCCGAGACACCCGCCTGGAGGTCCTTGAGGAGCTCGGGGCGGAGCACGACGTTGCCCGGCTTGTAGACGCCGTGGACGTTGCCGAAGGACGCGGCGAGCAGGTAGCGGCCCTTCTCGCCCAGGCCGAGGGCCTCGGCGGTGCGGATCGCGTCGTCGACGGTGGTGTACAGCTCGTCGTTGATCTCGTGGGTGACGCCGTCCTCCTCGCCACCGGTCGGGGTGATCTCGACCTCAAGGATGATCTTGGCGGCGGCGGCCTTCGCGAGCAGCTCCTGGCCGATGGCCAGGTTGTCCGCGAGGGTCTCGGCGGAGCCGTCCCACATGTGCGACTGGAACAGCGGGTTCTCGCCGCGGGCGACGCGCTCGGCGGAGACGTCGAGCAGCGGACGGACGTAGCCGTCCAGCTTGTCCTTCGGGCAGTGGTCGGTGTGGAGGGCGACCGTGATGTCGTACTTCGCGGCGACGATGTGCGCGAACTCGGCCAGGGCAACGGCGCCCGTGACCATGTCCTTGTTGTACTGACCGCCCAGGAACTCGGCTCCGCCGGTCGAGATCTGGATGATGCCGTCGCTCTCGGCCTCAGCGAAGCCGCGCAGGGCGGCGTGCAGGGTCTGGGACGAGGTCACATTGATGGCCGGGTAGGCGAACTTGCCTGCCTTCGCCCGGTCGAGCATCTCGTTGTAGACCTCGGGGGTTGCGATGGGCATTCGTCCGCTCCTTGTGATGTGCGGGGTGTGTGCGTTTCTGTCCCTGACCTGGGGGCGACGTCATCGTCGACCCCATCCTTTCAGACTCTCGTCCGGGCTCCCATGGGCACGGCACGGCAAGGGGCGGGGTGTTTCACGTGAAACACCCCGCCCCTGAGTAAAAGTGCAGGTCAGAACCGTTTACGCCCCGGTCCAGGACCTAAGTCACGACTTCGCGGCGGTTACGCCAGGTCGAGATCGGCCAGCTGGTAGCCCGTGAGGTAGGTCAGACCGGCCCCGGCGATGGCCTCGGCGGCGCCCCGGTCCACGATCGTGGCGACGGCGACGACCTCGCCGCCGGCCTCGCGTACGGCCTCGACGGCCGTCAGCGGCGAGCCGCCGGTGGTCGAGGTGTCCTCGACCACGAGGCAGCGACGGCCCTTGACGTCGGTGCCCTCGATCCGGCGCTGCATGCCGTGCGCCTTCTGTGCCTTGCGCACGACGAACGCGTCGAGGCGCTCACCGCGTGCGGCGGAGGCGTGCAGCATGGAGGTCGCGACCGGGTCGGCGCCCAGCGTCAGCCCGCCGACGCAGTCGAACTCAAGGTCGGCGGTCAGGTCGAGCATGACCTGACCGACCATCGGCGCGGCCTCGCCGTCCAGCGTGATCCGGCGCAGGTCGATGTAGTAGTCGGCTTCCAGACCCGACGAGAGGGTCACCTTGCCGTGCACCACGGCCTTGTCCTTGATCTGCTGGAGCAGCTCAGCGCGTACGTCAGTCATGGTCAGCAGCTTAGAGCCGTCGCCAGCTCCAGACGCTCTCGACCTCCAGGGGGTCGATCGGGGTGACGAGGCGCGGGTGGGTGTTGAGGCCGTTGGGCGGGCCGGACTGCGGCTCGACGCAGACCGCCTCGGCCGGCTCGTCGTAGATGACGACCCACTCGGCGCGGCTGGTGACCTTCAGTTCCAGCTCGTCCGGCCAGGTCAGGGTGGTGTCGACGCCTCCGGGCATGCCGAAGCAGTCGTCCCAGGGGCCGGGGAGGGGGTCGATCCGCCGGCCGGTGGGGAGGTGGTCCTCGCCGCGCTCCTCCTGCCAGGCGGGGGCGAAGTCCAGCGTCACGTCCTGGCCGCCTTGGCCGAGGTTGCGCAGGAACCAGGGGTGCCAGCCGGCCTGGGCGGGGAACGAGTCGTCGTAGGTCTCGACGCCGAAGCGGAGGGTGAGCGCGTCCTCGGTCAGCTCGAAGACCTGGGTGACCCGGCCCTGGTAGGGCCAGGGGTCGCCGAGGTCGCAGGTGAACACGGCCTCGCCCGCCGAGGTCCGGGCGGTCTTCCAGGCCACGTCGCGGACGGTGCCGTGGATGGCGTGCGGGGCCGCGTTGACCGGCAGCCGGTGGGTGGTGGCGCCGTTGCGGAAGACGCCGTTCCCGGTCCGGCCGCACCAGGGCACCATCGGGAAGCTCCCGAACCGCTCGCCCTGCCGCAGCACCTCGGTGCCGCCGATGCGCAGGCTCTCGATCCGGCACCCGTGCTCGGGGTTGATGGTCAACTCGGCGTCGCCCGCCGTCAGTCGCGTCTGCATCGTCACGCCCCGACCCTAGCCGCGATGGGAGCGTTTCACCGACGGCGGCGCAGGGCCCGTCCGACGACGACGGCGGAGGCCAGGGCGAGCGCCGCGGCGGGGGCGATCCAGCGCAGGGTGGCGCCCGCGCTCGTCGCCTCGGGCGCGGGCACGGGGGCGTACCGGCCGCGCGGCGGAGCGTGGTCGACCTCCTCGGCGCTCCGCCCGATCATGGTGCGGCGGGCGTGGGCGGCCTCGGCGGCGGGCTGCGGGGCGGGGAACTCGATCGGCGTCTCGCCGAACTCCTCGTCGAGGAGCGGGTCGAGCGCGGGCGGCGGGACGGGGGTGTCGAACACGGCGGCGTGGCCGGGCTCCTCGACACCGTCGTCGACCCCGTCGTCATCGTCGGCCGCGCTCCGGGCGCCGCCTTCGGCCCGAGCGTCGGAGCCGGGGCCGGACGCCGCCGCGGGGTCCGACTCGGGGCCGGGAGAGGATGCGGGGCCGGACGCCGCCTCGGGGTCCAACTCGGACTCGGGGGCGGATGCAGGGGCGGATGCGGCCTCGGGGTCGGGGGCGGACGCGGCACCCGTTCCGGCGCCTGCGGAGGCGGCGTCGCGCTCGTCCGCGTCGCCCGGTTCCTCCGCCAGGGCGGCCAGCGCCTCCACGAACTTGTCCAGCAGCCTGGCGCCCGCCAGGGACCGCGCCCCGTCCGACGCCTCGGCGAGCCGGCCCTCGGCCGTGAGGGCGCCCGTGAAGCTCAGGCTGGTGCCCTCGTCCACCGGAGTGAGGACCACGGTGAGCGACAGCTCGGCGGCGCCCTTGCCGCGGACCTCGCTGCCCTGGCCCTCGTAGGTGATGGCACCGTCGCGCTCGACGACCTTCAGGGCGCCGCGGTAGGTGATGGTGTTGCCGCCGACCCGGACCTTGAGCCGTCCCGTGAGGGGGCCCGCCGCCGCGTCGGCGTCGCGCTGGAGGCCGGGTACGCAGCGCACCACCCGGGCCGGGTCCGTGAGCGTCGCACGCAGGGCCTCGGCCGGGACGGGGACGAACACCTCATGCTCCATGGAAGCCGAGCCTACTCAGGCCGGGGCGCGTCGTCGCCTGTTTCACCTTGGGCGCGCGCCCCCGTCCGCCGTCTCAGGAGCCGTACCGGGGGTGGACGAGCGTGGAGGGCGGCAGCGCGGGCCCGCGGGTCCGCTCGGCGCGGCGGGCCGCGCTCGCCAGGGTGTCGGGGGCGAGGGAGCGCAGCCGGGGCGCGTCGGGGGCGAGCCCGAGGACGGGCGGCCGGTCGCCGGGCCGCGCGAGGAGGAAGCCCCAGTCCCCCGGCCCCCGGCCGGCGCCGCTGGTGCGGTCGGCGCGGTCGGGTCCGGCGGCGAAGCCGGGGGTGCGGCCGCTCGCGCTGTAGGGGCGGGTCGCGAAGCCCGCGGCGCGCAGGGTGGCGTCCACGGTCCAGTAGGTGCGGGGGCGGTCGGCGGCCGATCCGGCGTGGACGGCGAACCGCCCGGTGTCGGTGAGGACGCGGGCGGCCAGTCCGTAGAACTCCTCGGAGTAGAGCTTGGTGCTGGGGGTGATGCCGGGGTCGGGCAGGTCGGAGATCACCACGTCGTACCGTTCCTGCGGACGGTCGGCGGCGGCCCGCAGCCAGCCGAACGCGTCCGCGTGGACCACCCGGACGCGCGGGTCGCGGAACGCCTGGGCGTTGAGCGCGGCGAGGGCGGGGTCCGTCCGGGCGAGGCGCACGACGCCGGGGTCGAGTTCGACGACGGTGACGGCGCGGACCCCCCGGTAGCGCAGGACCTCGCGGGCGGCGAGGCCGTCCCCGCCGCCGACGATCAGCACGCGCCGGTGCCGGCCCGTCATCGCGGGGTGGACCAGGGCCTCGTGGAAGCGGTACTCGTCCCGGCCGGCGACGCGGAGCCGCCCGTCGAGGAAGAGGTCGGGCGGCCCCTCGCGGCCGCCCGTCACGACGATCTCCTGGAGATCGGTGTGGACGGCGACCCGGACGCGGTCCCCGTAGACGGCGCGGCGCGCGGCCTGCTCGAAGTCGTCGACGAGGACGGTCGCGGTGGCGAGGACGGCGAGGACGCAGACGTTGACCGTCAGGAGCAGGGCGCGGGAGCGGCGGGTGAGGTCGTGGCGGAAGACCCAGAGGACGAGGCCGCCGCCCGCCACCGCGTTGACGGCGCCGGTGACGAGCGCGCCGGTGAGCTGGCCGAGCCAGGGCAGCAGCAGGAACGGGAAGGCGAGGCCGCCCACCAGCGCGCCCACGTAGTCGGCGGCGAAGAGGTCGGCGACCGTCCCGGCCG
Organism: Streptomyces sp. NPDC104202; assembly: GCF_055584185.1. NCBI lineage: Bacteria > Bacillati > Actinomycetota > Actinomycetes > Kitasatosporales > Streptomycetaceae > Streptomyces > Streptomyces sp. NPDC104202. Next base: position 26,763 of record NZ_JBVJMN010000005.1, read on the forward strand.
CGTCGTCCGGGTCGCCGAGCGCGGCCTTGCGGCCGGCCCGGCCGGGGCGGTCCCCGGGGTCGGAAGAACGATCCGCCTGCCCGGACCGGCCGGCCCGCTGTATCAGCGACATGAGGAGCGGGATCTCCGCGCCGATGAGCACTCCGATGGCGAGCGAGAACGCCACCAGGACGTACCGCGACTCGCCCAGCCAGGCGAAGGCCGCGTACAGCACCATCGCCGAGCAGCCGCCGATCAGCGCGAGCCCGGCCTCGACCAGGCCGAAGCCGACGGCGGCCCGGCAGCGGAGCCGCTTGGCGAGCAGCGAGCCGACACCCATCGCGAAGACCATGACGGAGAGCACGACGGATGCCTGGGTGACCGAGTCGCCGATCAAGTACGAGGCGAGCGCGACCAGTTCCAGTTCGTAGACCAGTCCGCAGGCCGCGCAGACGAACACCACCGCGAGGACCGGGAAGCGGACCGTCTCGCGCGGCCGCGCGGGCCGCCGCTCGGGCGGCCGACGCGCCCTCGTGGGTGGCATGGTCACGGTCGGCTCGATCATGACCGTAACGCTACGTCACGACTGACGGACCCCTTGTCACCCACACGAGTGCATCTGGGGCTCCAGGAGGGCGTATCAGAGCGTGGCGGGCATACGTGCGCCGATCCGGGTCCTGGTCACCACCAACTGCCCCTCCTGGGGGTAGGCGTGCCAGGTGCGCCACCGCACCTGGCCCTCGTGACGCTGCGCCAGCATCGCCGTGAAGGCGTGCGGGGAGCCGGGGAAGGTCCCCGCCAGCCCGTGGGGGTGGTCGGCGACGAGCGCGAGCAGTTCCTGGGCGCGGCCCGCGAAGGAGCCCGTCGAGAGCGTCTCGACGCGCGCGGCGAATTCGTACTCCCATTCGCCGACGTGCTTGGAGACGCCGAGCGGCAGCGGTGTGCTGCTGCCCGGCATGCAGGCCACGGTCTCGGAACAGCTGCGGCCGTCCTCTTCGAGGAGGACCTGATGGGAGGCGCCGAGCAGCCGCAACTGGAGCTTGGCGCCGGAGAGTTCGAGGTCGAGCACGGCGAGGGCGGGCAGCGGCTCGCGTCCGAGGGCCCAGGCCAGGTCGGATGCGCGCGTGTCGGTGTAGGTGGTCTTCAGGGTGGTGAGCATGGGTCGGCTCCGCAAACACGGTTTGACGGGTGGGCCGGGGGCGCCCCGGAGAGGGTCCAACGGGAGTGGGGGATCGCCGGCTCGGTTCCACACACGGTCCGAGGGCTGTCTCTGTCAGGAGCGAGAGAACCACGGACGCCGGGCGACACGCAGCGTTTTTACCCAACTTGCCGTGTTTTCCAACCCCTTCGGGGAACCCACAGTTCAATTGTTCAATCAGAATCGATCGAGATGTCGGCACGTAATGCCAATGTCACGTGCCTCCGGAGCCGTCGGGCGCGGCCGCGGTACCGGCGCGCGCCCCCTTCGCGACCCCGGGCGGTCAGCTGCCGCCGCCGCAGCCGCCTCCCCCGCATCCCGAGCCGCAGGAGCTTCCGCCCCCGCCGCAGCCGCCGCCACTGCCGCCGCTGTCGGCCCAGCCGCCCCGCTTCCGGCCGCCGCGCCCCTTGGCGCGCCCCCGGCCCCGGACGGCGGAGACCAGGCCGATGACGACCAGGGCCCCCATGACCACGATGACGATGTCCATCCGTACTACCCCCGTTCTTCTGTGCGAGGGGGATGCCCTCTACGGGCCCCCGTCAAAGCGGACTTGAGCGAATCGAGAGCTTCAGCTGCACGACGACGACGAGCACGAGGAGGACGAGCAGGAGGAGCTCGAACACGAGGAGGACGAGCAGGAGAACGAGGACGTCGAGCAGGACGAGGAGGACGAGGAAGAGGAGGACGACGAGGAGGACGTGGAGGAGGCCGAGCCCGCCCACCAGCTGTCCCCGCCGCCGGACCGCGCCGCGCCGCCCAGCGACCGCGCGACGACCCACACCACGATCGCGATCACGACCGCGATCCCGAGGATGAAGAGTGCGATGTTCATGCCAGGGCGATCCCCCCGGCGGAACACCGTCAAAGCGCACTTGAGCAACTCCAGAGCTTCCCCCCAGGATGGCCGTCATGACACGACCGCTGCTCAACCGCCGGCTCGCCGAGTTCGGGACGACGATCTTCGCCGAGATGTCCGCGCTCGCCGCGCGGACCGGGTCGATCAACCTCGGCCAGGGCTTCCCCGACACCGACGGCCCGGAGGAGGTCAGGGAGGCCGCGGTCCGGGCGCTGCGGGACGGCCGCGGCAACCAGTACCCGCCCGGCCCCGGCGTCCCCGAACTGCGGACCGCGATCGCCGACCACCAGCGGGAGCGGTACGGCCTGGAGTACGACCCCGAGACGGAGGTGCTGGTCACCGCGGGCGCCACCGAGGCCATCGCGGCGGCCCTGCTCGCCCTCGTGGAGCCGGGCGACGAGGTGATCGCCCTGGAGCCGTACTACGACTCGTACGCGGCGTGCGTCGCGATGGCGGGCGGCACCCGCGTCCCGGTCACCCTCCGCCCGCACGAGGGCGCCTACGTGCTGGACCTGGACGAGCTGCGGGCCGCCGTCACCGACCGGACCCGGCTGATCCTCCTCAACACCCCGCACAACCCCACCGGCACCGTCCTCAGCCGCGCCGAGCTGACCGCGATCGCCGAGCTGGCGGTCGAGCGGGACCTGCTCGTCGTCACCGACGAGGTCTACGAGCACCTGGTGTTCGACGGCGCCGCGCACGTGCCGATCGCCACCCTGCCCGGCATGCGCGAGCGGACGGTCACCATCGGCTCCAGCGGCAAGACGTTCTCGTTCACCGGCTGGAAGGTCGGCTGGGTCACCGCGAGCCCCGCCCTGACCTCCGCCGTCCGCTCGGCCAAGCAGTTCCTGACGTACGTGTCGGCGGGCCCCTTCCAGTACGCGATCGCCGAGGCGCTCCGGCTCCCGGCCGCCTACTTCGACGGCCTGCGCGCCGACCTCCAGGCCAAGCGGGACCTGCTGGTCGAGGGACTCGCCCAGGCCGGCTTCGAGGTCTACCGGCCCGCCGGCACCTACTTCGTCACCACCAACATCCGCCCGCTCGGCGCCGAGGACGGCTTCGCCTTCTGCCGCTCCCTGCCCGAACGCGCCGGCGTCGTCGCCATCCCGAACGCCGTCTTCTACGACCACCGCGAGGCCGGCGCCCCCTTCGTCCGCTTCGCGTTCTGCAAGAAGACCGAGGTCCTGGAGGAGGCGGTCTCCCGCCTCAAGCGCCTGGGCTGACCGCGGGCCCCCCGCCCCCGGACGACGAGAGCCCGGCCCCCGCGAAGGGGGCCGGGCTCTCGGGGCGGGGCGGGGAGGCTCAGGCCTCGTCGTCGCCCGCGGCCTTGTCCTCGGGGGACTCCAGGCCGAACTGCTCCACGATCCACTTGTCGAACTCGATGGAGGCGCGGACCCAGCTGACCGTGGAGGACACGAAGTGCTCCAGGGCGACGCCGGTGCCGATCAGCATCTGGGCCTCGCCGATGAGGCGGAGGGTGGCGGAGCCGTCCTCCTCCTCGTGCAGGTGGGTGTAGACCTTGGGCCACAGGGTGCGGCGGTTCCAGTCGTCGATCGCGTCGAGGATCTTCGCGCGGTCGTCGGCGGAGTGCGGGCGGTCGTAGAACGTCCGGACCGAGAAGACCTGCTGCTCGTCCTCGCCGCGGAACATGAAGTAGGTGCGGAACTCCTCCCACGGCGCCGCGAGGTCACCCTCGTCGTCGACGACGTACTTCAGCTCCATCTGCTCGAGGAGCTGCTTGACGAGGTCCTGGTCGGGGACGACGGGGCCCGCCGGTCCTGCTGCCTGAGGCTGGGGCTGGCCCCCGAAATTCGGAATCGAGGACGGGTCGATGCTCACCGTGTATTTCCCTTCGTACGGATGCCGCCATCCTCTCCCATGCCGGGCGGTACGTGGCAAGCCCCGCCGCCCGCGATCCGCTGCGGGCTGACAAGATCTGGTGCCCATGGGGGAGGAAACGGAGAAGAACGCGAGGCCGGTGCGGCCGCGCGCGCGGACCTGGGTCTGGGTGACGGTGCTCGTGACGCTCTTCTGCGGCGGGCCGGCGGCCCTGCTCGCCTGGTTCGTTGCGGGCCTGGACGAGGTCGGGATGCCGGAGCCGGCCCCCTGCCCGGAGGTCATGTCCTTCGCCCGTGGCGGTCTCCCGGCGGACGCCAGGGACGCCCGGTGCACCGAGGCCCACTTCCAGGACACGACGGTCGGGGCCGAGTTCCGGATGCCGCGCTCCGGGGTCGGGGCGTGGCTGGAAGCGACCTACCCGACGGGTGTGCCGCACGTCGGCTGCGAGGAGGCCCGGTGCGTGGACGTCTCGTACGACGACGCGCTCGTCGTGCGCGTCCGGGTCACGTACGAGGACGGGACCACCGCCCTCGTACGCGTCGAGGCCTTCGACCTCTGAGCTACCGGACCGGGCCCACGATCAGCCCGTCCCCGACGCGGTCCACCCGGACCGTGTCGCCGTCGACGACCTCGCCGGCGAGGATCTCCCTGGCGAGCCGGTCGCCGATCGCCGTCTGGATGAGGCGGCGCAGCGGCCGCGCGCCGTACGCGGGGTCGTTGCCCTCCTCGGCGAGCCACTCCAGGGCCTCCGGGGTGACGTCCAGGGCGAGCCGCCGCTCGGCGAGCCGCTTGCCGAGCCGGTCGATCTGCAGCTGCGCGATCCGGCCCAGCTCGGCCCGGTCGAGGGCGGAGAAGACGACCAGGTCGTCGAGCCGGTTGAGGAACTCGGGCTTGAAGCTGGCCCGGACGACGTCGAGGACCTGCTGCTTCTTCACGTCCTCCGAGGTCGACGGGTCGACCAGGTACGGACTGCCGAGGTTGGACGTCAGGATCAGGAGGGTGTTGCGGAAGTCCACCGTCCGGCCCTGGCCGTCGGTGAGCCGTCCGTCGTCCAGGACCTGGAGCAGGACGTCGAAGACCTCCGGGTGCGCCTTCTCCACCTCGTCGAGCAGGACCACGCTGTACGGGCGGCGGCGGACCGCCTCCGTGAGCTGGCCGCCCTCCTCGTAGCCGACGTAGCCGGGGGGCGCGCCGACGAGCCGGGCGACGGAGTGCTTCTCGCCGTACTCCGACATGTCGATGCGGATCATGGCCCGCTCGTCGTCGAAGAGGAAGTCGGCGAGTGCCTTCGCCAGCTCGGTCTTGCCGACGCCGGTCGGGCCGAGGAAGAGGAAGGAGCCGGTGGGCCGGTCGGGGTCGGCGATGCCCGCGCGGGTGCGGCGCACGGCGTCGGAGACGGCCCGGACGGCCTCGGACTGGCCGATCAGGCGCCTGCCGAGCTCGTCCTCCATGCGCAGCAGCTTCTGCGTCTCGCCCTCCAGGAGGCGGCCGGCGGGGATGCCGGTCCAGGCGCCGACGACGTCCGCGATGTCGTCCGGTCCCACCTCCTCCTTCACCATCGTGTCCTTGCTGGCCTCCTGCTGGGCCTCGGCCTCGCTGGCGGCCTCCAGCTCCCGCTCCAGGCCCGGGATCTCCCCGTAGAGCAGCTGGGAGGCGGTGTCGAAGTCGCCGTCGCGCTGGGCGCGCTCGGCGCGGCCGCGGGCCTCGTCGAGGCGTTCCTTGAGCTCGCCGACCCGGTTGAGGGACTGCTTCTCCTTCTCCCAGCGGGCGGTGAGGCCGCGGAGCTCCTCCTCGCGGTCGGCGAGGTCGCGCCGCAGCTTCTCCAGCCGCTGCTTGCTGGCCGCGTCCGTCTCGTTCTTCAGGGCCAGCTCCTCCATGCGGAGCCGGTCCACGGAGCGCTGGAGCTCGTCGATCTCGACGGGCGAGGAGTCGATCTCCATGCGGAGCCGGGAGGCGGCCTCGTCGACGAGGTCGATGGCCTTGTCGGGGAGGAAGCGGGAGGTGATGTACCGGTCGGAGAGGGTCGCGGCGGCCACCAGCGCGGAGTCGTTGATCTGCACCTTGTGGTGGGCCTCGTACCGGCCCTTCAGTCCGCGCAGGATCGCGACGGTGTCCTCGACGGTCGGCTCGGCGACCAGGACCTGCTGGAAGCGGCGCTCCAGGGCGGGGTCCTTCTCGATCCGCTCGCGGTACTCGTCGAGGGTGGTCGCGCCGACCATGCGGAGCTCGCCGCGGGCCAGCATCGGCTTCAGCATGTTGCCGGCGTCCATGGCGGAGTCGCCGCCGGCGCCCGCGCCGACGACGGTGTGCAGCTCGTCGATGAAGGTGATGATCTGGCCGTCGCTCTCCTTGATCTCGGAGAGGACGGTCTTCAGGCGCTCCTCGAACTCGCCGCGGTACTTGGCGCCCGCGACCATCGCGCCGAGGTCGAGCGAGACCAGCCGCTTGTTCTTCAGCGACTCGGGCACGTCGCCCTTCACGATCCGCTGGGCGAGTCCCTCGACGACGGCGGTCTTGCCGACGCCGGGCTCGCCGATGAGGACCGGGTTGTTCTTGGTGCGACGGGACAGCACCTGCACGACGCGGCGGATCTCGTGGTCGCGGCCGATGACCGGGTCCAGCTTGCCCTCGCGCGCGGCGGCGGTGAAGTCCGTGCCGAACTTCTCCAGCGCCTTGTACTGCCCTTCCGGGTCGGGTGTGGTCACCCGGCGTCCTCCCCTGCTCTTCTCGAACGCGTCGAGCAGCCTGGAAGCGCTCGCGCCCTGCCCGTCGAGGATCTCACCGGCCCGGCCGCCCTTGTCGGCGATGCCGACGAGGAGGTGCTCGGTGGAGAGGTAGTCGTCGCCGAGCTCCTTGGCCCGCCTGTCGGCGTCGGCGATGACCGCGAGGAACTCGCGGTCGGGCTGCGGGGGCGCGACCGTGGACCCCGTGATGCTCGGCAGACCGGCGAGGAGCCGCTCCGCGCCGGCGCGCACGACCGCCTGGTCGGCCTCGGCGGCGGCGAGCAGGTCGGTGATGTTCTCGTTGTCCTGACCGGTCAGCAGCGCGAGCAGCAGATGGGCGGGGGTCAGGTCGGCGTGTCCCGCGGACACGGCGCGGCTGCTCGCCGCGTTGATCGCGTCCCGGCTCCGGTTGGTCAGTTCGGCGTCCACGTGCGGTGCTCCTCCTGGGTTCTCGTGGGTCCTCTCCTCTATGACTTCTCCAGGGTACACAAAGTTGAGTCGAATGCGCTCAAGTTGTCGGAGGGAGCTCCGCCCCGGGTAGTTTCCGGGCATGGCCACAGACCCGAGGAACCCTTCCGACGCGTACATCGGCTTCTGGCGCGAGTACCACATGAGCACCCTGACCACCCCGCGCCCGGACGGCACCCCGCACGTCGTGGCGGTCGGCGTCACGTACGACCCCGGGGCCGGGTACGCGCGCGTGATCACCAACAGGCACAGCCGGAAGGTCGCCAACGTCCTGGCGGCGGGCGAGGAGGGCGCGCGGGTCGCGGTCTGCCAGGTCGACAAGGGGCGGTGGGCCACCCTGGAGGGCGTCGCCCGCATCCGCACCGAGCCGGAGGTCGTCGCGGACGCCGTCGCCCGCTACGCCGAGCGGTACGGCCGCACGCCGGCCCCGAACCCGGACCGGGTCGTCATCGAGATCGCCCTCACCCGGGCGATGGGGCGCGCCTGAGGAGACGCGGACGCCCGCGCCCCGGAAGGGCGCGGGCAGCACAGCGGCGCCATCGCGTTTCAGGTCCGCGATGGCGCCGCTGTGTGGGGGAAGTGCCTGAGCGATCTACAACGACGGGGGAATCGCTCAGGCACTGCGGGGGGTGGCGGTGATGGTCTCGGGTTCGATCAGCTGGTGGTCCCGCTGGTCGAGGTTGACGAAGATCATGCCGTACCGGATGGCACAGCGGATCGGCTGCGGTGCGCCTCGGGGGCGGCGCAGGCAGCGGTAGGCACGGACGTCCTCGTCCTGCTCCCGTGCCACGACGATGGGCTCTCCGAAGAGGGTGACCTTCAGCGCGTCGCCACGGTGGGGGATGGCCGTGGCGAGGTCGACGAAGTGCCATCCGGACCGGTAGGCCGAAGCCATCTCCCGGCGGAACCTGGGGTCGTCCGGCGGGACGCTCATGCTTCCGCGTCCGCCGGGGCGGAGTCCCACACCGGGTCGGTGACCTTCGCCGGGGCGACGTCCCACACCGGGTCGATGGAACGCGCCGGGGCGACGTCCCACACCGGGTCGGGGCGACCCGCCGGCGCGATGTCCCACACCGGGTCGATCGGGGCTGCGACGACCTGGGCGGGCGCGCTGTCCCACACCGGGTCGCTGACGGCCAGCGCTCCTACTGCCGCCGCCCCAATGAAGACGGAAGCAAGTATCGAGCGAAGCATTTTCCTGGACATGAGCGGCTTCGACCTCACTTGATGGTTTCCTCTCCCCCGCGTACTAGACGATGGCTCACTCTTTGCGCGCACACCACCAGGGCAATGCATCATGTTCCTGAAAAGCAGGATCCTGGGGGGTGTGCAAATGGCGCAAAATCACATAGATGGGCCACATCCTCACGGGCATGTCGACCTCTGTGCAGCCGGATCGGACTTGTACGCACGTGCGTTGCGCATCGGGCGAATCACACGGAGTGAGGCAGAAGCCACACCGTGCCTCATGGACCTCGACCTGCTCCATGTCGACCCCGACGATCCGGCCTGGCTCCGTCCGGTCCCGCCGTCCGCGGCCCTCGCACGGCTCGTCCACCCTCTGGAACGCGAGATCCAGGAGCGGCGTTCCCTGGCCATGGGGCTGTCCAGCACGTTCGAGCAGTTCATGGCGATCAGCGCGCAGGACCCCTCGACCACCCACGCCATCACCGTCCTCGAAGGCATCCACCGCATCGACGCGGTCCTGAGCCGGGCCACGGCCGAGTGCTCGAAGGAGCTGCTCACCGTCCAGCCGGGGGGCGCGCGGAGCGAACACACCCTCAACACCGCGCTCAACCGGATCCAGCCACTGCTGGACCGCGGCGTCCACGTCCGCACGCTCTACCAGCACACCGCCCGGCACAGCCCCGGCATGCAGGTCTACCTCGAACAGGCGGGCATGGACCGGCTCCAGGTCCGCACCCTGGAGGAGAGCATCGAGCGGCTCATCATCATCGACCGCTCGGTGGCCCTGATCCCCGCGCGCCAGGACCGGCAGGTCGCCCTGGAGCTGCGGCACCCGGGACTCGTCGAGTACCTGGCCTCCGTCTTCGAGCAGTCCTGGGCGCGGGCCACCCCGTTCGGCGAGCAGCTGCCCAACGCCCAGCCCCGGGACGGGATCAGCGGCGTGCAGCACTCCATCGCCAAGCTCCTCGTCGAGGGCCACGTCGACGAGGCCATCGCCCGCAGGCTCGGCATGAACGTGCGGACCTGCCGCGCCCACATCGCCAAGCTCGCCACCGCGCTCGGCAGCGGCAGCCGCGCCCAGCTCGGCTACCTCATCGCCCAGTCCGGCATCCTCGAACGGGACGACTGACCACCGTGTACGTACAGATCGACCTCGACGGCCCCGCGGGGACGCTGCGGGTCTCCGGCCACGGCCTGCCCGTCGTGGAGCTCGTCCGGGACCCGGGGACCCCCGCGGACGCCCACACGCCCATCGGAAGCCGCCGGAGGGCCCTCCTGGCGCTCCGCGTGGACGGGGTGCCCGCGACCCTCAGGCCGGCCCGGGGACGGCTGCTGCGGCGCTCCTACCGGGTCGACGCCCGCGTCGGCGGCGTCCGGTACCGGCTGATCCCCTGCGGGTACGCGGACAGCGCCCTCTCCCGTGACGGCCGCCGGATCGGCACCCTCCAGTCGTCCGGCGACGGCCGGGTCATGGACGAGTGGAACGGCACGCCCGAACCCCTCGACCGCGTCGTCGGCACCGCCCTCGCCGCCGGCTTCGGGACCGGGGCGGCGCCCTGGTGGGAGACGGTCGGCGACATCGTGGGCGAACTGATCCCCTGACGCGCGCGAGGCCCCGTCCACGGCTGTGGACGGGGCCTCGACGGGAGCGCGGAGGACTACTCGCCGCGCTTGGGACGCCACACCACCAGGGCACTGGCCTGCTGCACGTCCTGGTACGGCACGAGGTCGCGCCGGTAGGAGGCGTGCACCTGGGCCTCGCGCTGGCGCATCGCCGCCGCCGCGCCGTCGACCGCGGCCGACAGCTCGGCGATCCGGCTCTGCAACGCCGCGACCTGGTTCTCCAGTTCGATGATGCGCTTGATTCCGGCCAGATTGATGCCCTCGTCCTGCGACAGCTGCTGCACCTGGCGGAGCAGCTCGATGTCGCGGGCCGAGTAGCGCCGGCCCCGCCCGGCCGTGCGGTCCGGGGAGACCAGGCCGAGGCGGTCGTACTGCCGCAGGGTCTGCGGGTGCAGACCGGAGAGCTGGGCCGCCACCGAGATGACGTACACCGGCGACTCGTCGGTCAGTTCGTACGGATTGCGTCGGCGTCCGTCCATCGGGTCACGCTCCCTTCGCGGCCTGGAACAGCTCCGCCCGGGGGTCCTCGGAGGCGGTCGCCTCGCGGTAGGTCTCCAGGGCCTCGCGTGCCTTGTCGTCCAGTTCCTTCGGCACCGCGACCTCGACCGTGACGAGGAGGTCGCCCCGGGTGCCGTCCTTGCGGACCGCGCCCTTGCCCCGGGCGCGCATGGTCAGACCGTTCGCCGAGCCCGCGGGCAGCTTGAGGGTGACCGCGGGGCCGCCGAGGGTCGGGACCCTGATCTCGCCGCCGAGGGCCGCCTCCGCGAAGGAGACCGGCACCGTGACGGTGAGGTTGTCGTCCTTGCGGCCGAAGACCGGGTGGGCGTCGACGTGCACGACGACGTACAGGTCGCCGTTCTGCCCGCCGCGCTCGCCCGGCGCTCCCTTGCCGCGCAGCCGGATCTTCTGGCCGTCGGAGACGCCCGCCGGGATGCGGACCTGCATGGTGCGGGAGGACTTGGCCCGCCCGCTGCCCTTGCAGACCTCGCAGGGGTTCTCGGCGATGAGGCCGCGGCCCTTGCAGTCCACGCAGGGGTCGGTGAGCGAGAAGCCGCCGCCGCTGCCGCGCGAGACCTGTCCGGTGCCGACGCAGGTCGGGCACACCCGGGGCGTGCCGTTCTTGTCGCCGGTGCCCGAACAGGCGGTGCACGGCTGCTGGCTGGACATCCGCAGCGGTACGGTCGCGCCCTCGATGGCCTCGGTGAAGCTGAGGGTCACCTCGGACTCGACGTCCTGGCCGCGCCGCGGCTGGGTGCGCGTGCCCCCGGCCGCCCCGCGGTTGAACAGGCCGCCGAAGACGTCCCCGATGCCGCCGCCACCGCCGCCGAAGCCGCCGCCCGCGCCGCCCTGGGCGCCCCCGAAGAGGTCGCCCAGGTCGAAGTTGAACGAGCCGCCGCCGGGTCCGCCGGCGCGGAAGCCGCCGTTGCCGAAGAGCGCGCGGGCCTCGTCGTACTCCTTGCGCTTCTTGGGGTCACCGAGGATGTCGTTGGCCTCGGAGATCTCCTTGAAGCGCTCCTCGGCCTTGGTGTCGCCCTTGTTGGCGTCCGGATGGTTCTCGCGGGCGAGCTTCCGGTACGCCTTCTTGATCTCGGCCTCGGTGGCGTCCTTGGGGACGCCGAGGACCTTGTAGTAGTCCTTCTCGACGAAGTCCTTCGTGCTCATCGACGTCCCTCCTTCCGGACGATCGTTGCGTCACCCCTCGTCGGGGGCACCGCTCTCCTCGTCGGCCGACTTCTTCTCGTCCTTGGCCGGGGCCGCGCCCGGCTGGGGCTCGGCGACGGCCACGCGGGCGGGCCGGATGGTCCGCTCGCCGATCCGGTACCCCGGCTGCAGGATCGCCACGCAGGTCGTCTCGGTGACGTCCGGCGCGTACGAGTGCATCAGGGCCTCGTGGATCGTCGGGTCGAAGGGCTCGCCCTCCTTGCCGAACTGCTGCAGACCCATCTTGGCGACGACGGTCTCCAGCGATTCGGCCACCGACTTGAACCCGCCCACGAGCTCGCCGTGGTCCCGGGCCCGGCCGACGTCGTCGAGCACCGGGAGCAGCTCGCTCAGGAGGCTCGCGACGGCGATCTCCTTCACGGTGATCCGGTCCCGCTCCACGCGGCGGCGGTAGTTCTGGTACTCGGCCTGGAGCCGCTGGAGGTCCGCGGTGCGCTCGTCGAGCGCGGAACGGACCTGGTCCAGCTGGGCGGTGAGGCCCGCGGCGGCGGCCGGCTTCTGGTCGCTTGCGTCCCCGGCCGGGGCCGTCGAGTCCTCCTTGGCGGAGTTCTCGACGGCCTCGGCGGCGTCGTCAGGGGTGGCGCCGGAGGGGACGTCGGACTTCTCCTCGAAGCCCGGGGTCTCCTCGGTCACGCCTGACCGCCCTTCTTGGGCTCGTCGTCGATGATCTCGGCGTCGACGACGTCGTCGTCGGCCTGGGCCTGGCCGGCACCGGCGTCGCCGGCGGCCTGGGCGCCCTGGGCGTCGGCGTACAGCGCCTGGCCGAGCTTCTGGGAGACGGCCGCGACCTTCTCGGTGGCGGTGCGGATCTCCGCGGTGTCCTCGCCCTTGAGCTTCTCCTTCAGCTCGCCGAGCGCGGCCTCGACCTCGGCCTTGACGTCGCCGGGGACCTTGTCCTCGTTGTCCTTGAGGAACTTCTCCGTCTGGTAGACGAGCTGCTCGCCCTGGTTGCGGGACTCGGCGGCCTCGCGGCGACGGTGGTCCTCGTCCGCGTACTGCTCGGCCTCCTGGCGCATCCGGTCGACCTCGTCCTTCGGCAGCGAGGAGCCGCCGGTGACGGTCATCTTCTGCTCCTTGCCCGTGCCCAGGTCCTTCGCGGTCACGTGCATGATGCCGTTGGCGTCGATGTCGAAGGCGACCTCGATCTGCGGGACGCCGCGCGGCGCCGGCGGCAGACCGGTCAGCTCGAACATGCCGAGCTTCTTGTTGTACGCCGCGATCTCGCGCTCGCCCTGGTAGACCTGGATCTGCACGGACGGCTGGTTGTCCTCGGCCGTCGTGAAGATCTCGGACCGCTTGGTCGGGATCGTGGTGTTGCGCTCGATGAGCTTGGTCATGATGCCGCCCTTGGTCTCGATGCCGAGGGACAGCGGGGTCACGTCGAGGAGCAGGACGTCCTTGACCTCACCCTTGAGGACACCGGCCTGGAGGGCGGCGCCGATGGCGACGACCTCGTCCGGGTTGACGCCCTTGTTGGCGTCCTGACCGCCGGTCAGCTCCTTGACGAGCTCGGCGACGGCCGGCATGCGGGTCGAACCGCCGACGAGGACGACGTGGTCGATCTCGGAGAGGTTGATGCCCGCGTCCTTGATGACGTTGTGGAACGGCACCTTGCAGCGGTCGAGCAGGTCCGAGGTCAGCTGCTGGAACTGGGCGCGCGTGAGCTTCTCGTCCAGGTGCAGCGGGCCCTCGGCGGAGGCCGTGATGTACGGCAGGTTGATGGAGGTCTCGGTCGAGGACGAGAGCTCGATCTTCGCCTTCTCGGCGGCCTCGCGCAGACGCTGGAGCGCCATCTTGTCCTTGGCGAGGTCCACGCCGTGGCCGTTCTGGAACTGCGTCACCAGGTAGTCGACGACGCGCTGGTCCCAGTCGTCGCCACCGAGGTGGTTGTCACCGTTGGTGGCCTTCACCTCGACGACGCCGTCGCCGATCTCCAGGAGGGACACGTCGAAGGTGCCGCCACCGAGGTCGAAGACGAGGATCGTCTGGTCGTCCTTGTCGAGGCCGTACGCCAGGGCGGCGGCGGTCGGCTCGTTGACGATGCGCAGGACGTTGAGGCCCGCGATCTCGCCGGCCTCCTTGGTCGCCTGGCGCTCGGAGTCGTTGAAGTACGCCGGGACGGTGATGACCGCGTCGACGACCTTCTCGCCCAGGTAGGCCTCGGCGTCGCGCTTCAGCTTCTGCAGGATGAAGGCGCTCATCTGCTGCGGGTTGAAGTTCTTGCCGTCGATCTCGATCTTCCAGTCGGTGCCCATGTGGCGCTTGACCGACCGGATGGTCCTGTCGACGTTGGTGACGGCCTGGCGCTTGGCCACCTCGCCGACGAGCACCTCGCCGTTCTTCGCGAAGGCGACGACGGACGGCGTGGTCCTGGCGCCCTCGGCGTTGGTGATGACGGTGGGCTCGCCGCCTTCCAGAACGCTGACGACGGAGTTTGTCGTGCCCAGGTCGATGCCGACCGCACGTGCCATTTCGATTCCTCCAGCTGACGTACTTGAGTGGATCTGACTCAAGGATGCACGACGACGCCGATCGCGTCAACAGACCTGAGTGGAGTCGACTCAACTCTTCGCCTGCAATCTCACTCAAAGGACGGTCGGGAGCGCGTCGATGCCGGACCGGACGGGGTGCGGCGTGAGAGAGTCCGGATGCCCGTGACCGGGCAAAGCAGGCATATCCCACGAATATCCCATGATTCCTTTCGGATCTCGTCGGAGCACGGAGGCAGGGCGCATGACGGCGAAGCGCACGCTCGACCTGACGGGCGGAGTCACCCTCCTCGCCCTCCTCTCACCCCTGGTCCTCGCCGTCGCCCTCTCGGTCGCGCTCGGTTCGGCCACCCCGGGCCGCGGGGTGCTGCGCCGGCGGACGGTGGCGGGGCTCGACGGCCGGCCCTTCACGATGCTGACCTTCCGCACGAGGAGCCCGCTGGCCGCGCTGCCGCTGCTGCTGCACGTCGTCACCGGCCGGATGTCGCTGGTCGGGCCGTGCCCCCTGACCCCGGCCCACCGCGAGTGCGCGGGCGAGGGCCGCCGCCGTCTCTCGGTGCGCCCCGGACTCACCGGCCCCTGGCAGATCAGCGGACGCTCGGAGCTGCCGTGGGAGGAGCGCGAGCTCCTGGACCTCCACTACGTGGACCACCACTGGCTCGGAATGGACCTGGCGATCCTGGCGCGTACGCTTCCAGCAGTACGCAGGCGTCGCGCGGCAAGGTTTGCCTGAGCGACACACATCACCGCGAGCGCCGCTACAGCGCGGGGCCGCGACCGGGTAATCTCAGCAGGAACTCAATAAGTTACCGCTTAGTAGGCCCGCCCGAGGAGCCCTTCATGCAACTCGCCGCGATCATCGTGTCGATCGCCATCACGGTGGTGGCCGTCGCGCTGTTCGGCCGCGCCACCGTGCAGATCTACCGCTTCGTGCGGCTCGGTCAGCCGGTGCCCGCCGGCACGCGCACCGGTGACCCGAAGCAGCGCACCATCACCCTGGTCAAGGAGTTCCTCGGCCACACCAGGATGAACCGATGGGGCATCGTCGGCTTCGCGCACTGGTTCGTGGCGGTGGGCTTCTTCTCGCTGCTCCTCACGATCGTGAACGCCTTCGGCCAGCTCTTCCAGGCCGACTGGCTGATCCCGATCATCGGCGACTGGCTGCCGTACGAGATCTTCACCGAGTTCCTCGGCCTGATGACGGTCCTCGGCATCGTCACCCTCATCGTGATCCGCCAGCTCAGCAAGCCGACCAAGGCGGGCCGCAAGTCCCGCTTCGCCGGCTCCAAGACCGGCCAGGCGTACTTCGTCGAGGCCGTCATCCTGATCGTCGGCGTCTGCATCATGACGCTGCGCGCCCTGGAGGGCGTCCAG
Source organism: Streptomyces sp. NPDC104202 (assembly GCF_055584185.1). Classification (NCBI taxonomy): domain Bacteria; kingdom Bacillati; phylum Actinomycetota; class Actinomycetes; order Kitasatosporales; family Streptomycetaceae; genus Streptomyces; species Streptomyces sp. NPDC104202. The sequence goes on from NZ_JBVJMN010000005.1 coordinate 42,222, forward strand.
CACCACGTGACGGGCTGGGAGCCCGGCTTCTTCGCCTCGTACCCGCTGATCGCGCTCCTCGACGGCCTGGACCTGAGCACGATCCAGTACCTCACCTACTTCTTCGCGTGCCTCAAGATCGTCACGTCCTTCACCTGGATGATCACGGTCTCGCTCAACACCAACATGGGCGTCGCCTGGCACCGCTTCCTCGGCTTCCCGAACATCTGGTTCAAGCGCAACGCCGACGGCTCCACCGCCCTGGGCGCGCTCCAGCCGATGACGACGGCCGGCAAGGAGATCGACTGGGAGGACCCGGCCGAGGACGCCGTCTTCGGCGTCTCCCAGGTCGAGCAGTTCTCCTGGAAGGGCATCCTCGACTTCTCCACCTGCACCGAGTGCGGCCGCTGCCAGTCGCAGTGCCCCGCCTGGAACACCGGCAAGCCGCTCTCCCCGAAGCTCCTCATCATGTCGCTGCGCGACCACGCGCACGCCAAGGCGCCGTACCTGCTCGCCGGCGGCGGCAAGGACATGGAGGGCAACGAGAAGGCCACCGAGGAGCAGCTGAAGGACGTCCCCGCCTCCGCGATCGCCGAGGCCGAGCGCCCGCTCATCGGCACCGCCGAGGAGAACGGCGTCATCGACCCCGACGTCCTGTGGTCCTGCACCACCTGCGGCGCCTGCGTCGAGCAGTGCCCGGTCGACATCGAGCACATCGACCACATCGTCGACATGCGCCGCTACCAGGTGATGATCGAGTCCGCGTTCCCGTCCGAGGCGGGCACGATGCTCAAGAACCTGGAGAAGAAGGGCAACCCCTGGGGCCTGGCCAAGAAGCAGCGCGTCGAGTGGACCAAGGAGGTCGACTTCGAGGTCCCGATCATCGGGAAGGACGCGGAGGACCTCTCCGAGTTCGACTACCTCTACTGGGTCGGCTGCGCCGGCGCCCTGGAGGACCGGGCCAAGAAGACCACCAAGGCCTTCGCGGAACTGCTGCACATGGCGGGCGTCAAGTTCGCGATCATGGGCGGCGACGAGAAGTGCACCGGTGACTCCCCCCGCCGCCTGGGCAACGAGCCGCTGTTCCAGCAGCTGGCCCAGGAGAACGTCGCGATGCTGAACATGGCGTTCGGCGAGTCCCTCGACGAGGACGGGGGGGTGGACGAGTCGACGAAGAAGCCGAAGTCGGCCAAGAAGATCGTCTCGACCTGCCCGCACTGCTTCAACACCATCGCCAACGAGTACCCGCAGCTCGGCGGCGAGTACGAGGTCATCCACCACACCCAGCTGCTCCAGCACCTCATCGACGAGGGCAAGCTGGTCCCGGTGACCCCGGTCGAGGGCCTCATCACCTACCACGACCCCTGCTACCTGGGCCGGCACAACAAGGTCTACACGCCGCCGCGCGAGATCATGTCCGCCGTCCCCGGCCTGCGCCAGCAGGAGATGCACCGCCACAAGGAGCGCGGCTTCTGCTGCGGCGCCGGCGGCGCGCGGATGTGGATGGAGGAGCGGATCGGCAAGCGCATCAACAACGAGCGCGTCGACGAGGCCCTGTCCCTCAACCCGGACATCGTCTCCACCGCCTGCCCGTTCTGCCTCGTCATGCTGACCGACTCGGTCAACGGCAAGAAGAACGACGGCAAGGCCAAGGAGTCCGTCACGGTCGTGGACGTGGCCCAGCTGCTCCTGGAGTCGGTGAAGGCCCCGGTGGAGCCGGAGGAGCCGGCCGTCGAGCCGGAGCCGGAGCCCGCCTCGTAAGGTCCCGCACGTGAGAAGGGCCGCCCCGCGTCGATCGCGGGGCGGCCCTTTCCGTCTGCTCAGCGGTGCCGGGACACCAGCCGGCCGTGGAAGTCGTAGGTCCCGCTCGCGCCGCCGGGGACGGAGAGCGTGACGTAGGGCCGGCCGTCCTTGCCGGCGAAGAAGGTCGCGGTGTGGCCGTCGGGCAGCTTCACGACCTTGGGCGCCTGCTTCTGGGGCGCGGGCTTCGGGGCGGGCTTGGGCGCGGGCTTCGGGGCGGGCTTGGGCGCGGGCGCCCGGTCCGGCCAGGAGGAGACCGTGCCGTCCGGCCGCAGGACGACGTGCAGCCCGTTGATCTCCCCGTAGGCAGGCTGCCCGTCGGTGCTGGTCAGGGTGGTGAGCAGGGAGCCGCCGCCGTAGAGGTCGGCGGAGAAGCGGCCGGGCCCGTCCTGGTAGACCTTGGCGAGCGAGCCGTCCGCGAGGTCGACGTTCCGCCAGAAGACCGCCTGGTCGCTCCCGGCCGGGGCGGGCGCCGGGTCCCGGTCCGGCCCGTCGGCGGCGAACGCCCCGGCGGCGGGCAGGAGCAGGGCGGCGGCCGCCCCGGTGGCGACGGCGGCGGTACGGACGGAACGACGGGTGACACGCATCGGAAGGACTCCTTGCTCGGGTCGTTGACATCACCGAAGCTACGAGGCCCGTATTGAGGTGATACGTCGGATTCGTAACAGCCCCCCGACGCCTCCCGCACGACCGCGTCACGACCGCGGGGACCCCGGTCCGGCCCGCCCGGCATCCCCTAGGGGATGTCACAGCTCAGTGGCAAGGACCGGCCGGATGAGGGTGTGCACGGCCGGAGCGGGTACGTTCGACGACGTGGCTGGATTCAGGAACGGACGCGGCCGGGACAACCGCCCCCCGCAACAACAACCGCAGCAGGCTCCGTACGGGTACAACGCGGCCCCGCCGCCGTACCCGCAGCAGCAGTGGCAGCAGCCCCCGCAGGGGCAGCCGTACGGGCAGCGGGGACAGCACGGGCAGCAGGGTGAGCAGCCCTACGGCGAGCCGGAGTACTTCGGCGACCCCTACGGCCGTCAGCAGCACCCGCAGGACGCCGCGGCGAACAACCCGGGCCACACCCAGATGTTCAGCGTCGACGACCCGTACGCCCAGGGCGGACCGGCCCCCGCGCCCGTCCCGGTGGGCCCGCGCCTCCCCTGGAAGCAGCTCCTGAGCGGCATCGTGCTCCGCCCGGCGGACACCTTCCTGCGCATGCGGGACCACGCCGTCTGGGGCCCCGCGCTGATCGTCACGTTCCTCTACGGCCTGCTCGCGATCTTCGGCTTCGACGACGCCGGCGACGAGACGCTCGACCCGACCTTCTCGGCCGCGCTGATCACCGCCACCGCCTTCGTGGTCGGCGGCCTGATCCTGGGCGCCGTCACCCACACCCTCGCGCGCCAGCTGGGCGGCGACGGCGCCTGGCAGCCGACCGTCGGCCTCTCGATGCTGATCATGTCGATCACGGACGCCCCGCGCCTGGTCTTCGCCGCCTTCCTGGGCGGCGACAACGGCCTGGTGCAGGTCCTCGGCTGGCTCACCTGGCTCGCCGCCGGCGCGCTCTTCACCTCCATGGTGAGCCGCTCCCACGACCTGCCCTGGCCCAAGGCCCTCGGCGCCTCCGCCATCCAGCTGGTCGCGCTCCTGAGCCTCATCAAGCTGGGCACGCTGTAGGACCGGCCCGCACCCCGGACGCCGAAGGGCCCCCACCGCACGCGGTGGGGGCCCTTCCGGTGCGCAGGGGCCGGGTCAGGCGTCGAGGACCTGGCCCTCGCGCTTGACGACGGGCGGCTCGACCGACCAGGGGAAGTTGATCCACTCGTCGGTCTTCTTCCACACGTACTCGCACTTCACGAGGGAGTGGGACTTCTCGTAGATGACGGCCGAGCGGACCTCGGCGACGTGGTCGACGCAGAAGTCGTGGACGAGCTTGAGCGTCTTGCCGGTGTCGGCGACGTCGTCGGTGATCAGGACCTTCTTGTCGGAGAAGTCGATCGCGCTGGGCACGGGCGCCAGCATGACCGGCATCTCCAGCGTCGTCCCGACGCCGGTGTAGAACTCCACGTTCACGAGGTGGATGTTCTTGCAGTCGAGGGCGTAGGCCAGACCGCCGGCCACGAAGACGCCGCCGCGGGCGATGGAGAGCACGATGTCCGGCTCGTACCCGTCGTCGGCGATGGTCTGCGCCAGCTGGCGCACCGCGGTGCCGAAGCCCTCGTACGTCAGGTTCTCGCGTACCTCACTCATGCCTGCGCCCGCCTCACACCTGGGTCCGATGGAAGTTCATGAACGAGCGGGAGGCCGTCGGCCCCCGCTGCCCCTGGTACCGCGAGCCGTACCGCTCGCTCCCGTACGGGAACTCGGCGGGCGAGCTCAGCCGGAACATGCACAGCTGCCCGATCTTCATACCCGGCCAGAGCTTGATCGGCAGGGTGGCGAGGTTCGACAGCTCCAGGGTCACGTGGCCCGAGAAACCGGGGTCGATGAATCCGGCGGTCGAGTGGGTGACGAGACCGAGCCTCCCCAGGGAGCTCTTCCCCTCCAGACGCGACGCGATGTCGTCCGGCAGGGTGATGACCTCGTAGGTCGAGGCGAGCACGAACTCGCCCGGGTGCAGGATGAACGCCTCGTCGCCCTCCGGCTCGACCTCGCGCGTCAGGTCGAGCTGCTCGACCGCGGGGTCGATGTGCGGGTAGCGGTGGTTCTCGAACACCCGGAAGAAGCGGTCAAGCCTCACGTCGATGCTCGAGGGCTGCACCATGGATTCGTCGTACGGGTCGATGCGCACGCGTCCGGCATCGATCTCGGCCCGGATGTCCTTGTCTGAGAGAAGCACGCCCCCACGATACGCAGAGGGCGCGGACCTGCCCCAATCGGCGGCCGCCCGCGCCCCGGCACCGCCCGGCTCAGCGCCGTCCGGCCTCCACCGGCACCGCGTGCCGCAGCCGCGCGCACCGCGGACACCGGATCAGCCGGCCGGGCCCGATCCGCGCGGCACCCAGCTGCTGCAGCGGGAACGACGCGGTAGTGAACACATGCCCCTCGGCACAGCGGACGACGGTGCGCTCCATGGAACCCATCAAGTCCCTTCCCCTACACATGTGGTGAACGAGACAGCCACATTAGGGGATCAACAGGACACCCTCCACGCGCCGCTCCGCACACGCCGCCGCACGAACTTCGCGCTGAGTGACCCATGGGGTAGAGTGTGCGACGATGCGGCATTGATCAACCAGGCCGCTGCGCGGATGTAGTTTAATGGTAGAACATGAGCTTCCCAAGCTTATAGCGCGGGTTCGATTCCCGTCATCCGCTCTTGAACGAAGCCCCAGGTCGATGACCTGGGGCTTCGTCGTTCTCCTGATCCTTCAGAGCCCATTCGCCGCCCGCATGGATCGCGTACGAGCTGTACGGCAGGTGGAACGTACGGGCACCCACCTGCTCCCCCGGGCGACGCGAACCGCAGCATCCACCGCGAGCGCAGACGGCAGCCCGAGCGCGCCGCCCAGTGGATGGACGAGACCCTCGAAGCGATCGGCCTCGACCGGGTCCACCTCGTCGGCTCCTCGTACGGCGGCCGGCTCGTCCTCAACCAGGCCCACTGGCCCCCCGGACGGCTCGCCCCGCCCCGGTCGACGCACAGGACGCGGCATGAGGACGTCGACCTCCGAACGCCGCATTCGGGGAAACACGAATACCTGTGTTCGCGGCCTGAGATTTTAGCGGCCATCACAGACAGAGTTTTTACCGGTGTCGCGGAGGGAGAAATTTTCGCAGCACACAGGCGTCGGTGACGTGCTACCGTCGAAGTCAGTTGCAGTTTTGGTACCCAAATTTCAAGCGCATCCCGCCGGCCTCACGCCGCACGGAGGCGCTTCGTATTTCCGGTCATCTTCCGGGCAGGGCATCATCGCGGCGACACGGAATCCGTACGGTACGGATTCCGTCGTACTTGCCCAGAGGAGAATGACATGGCTGCTGGCACTGTGAAGTGGTTCAACGCGGAAAAGGGTTTCGGCTTCATCGAGCAGGACGGTGGCGGCCCTGACGTGTTCGCCCACTACTCGAACATCGCCGCGCAGGGCTTCCGCGAGCTCCAGGAAGGCCAGAAGGTCTCCTTCGACATCGCGCAGGGCCAGAAGGGCCCGACGGCCGAGAACATCGTTCCCGCCTGACGCTGACGCGTAAGAGACAGCTGGGGCCCGCATCCCTCGGGGTGCGGGCCCCAGCTTTCGTCGTTTGTTCGACTTTCACCTCACATGCCTCGCCGATACGACTTTCGCGAAGCGACGATTTGCCGTCGATCATTGCCTGTCGAGGCACTCTCCTTCTCATTCCATTCGGCCGTCCCAGTGATTCCAGAGGCTTTTCACCTGCGCTGCCGGAATTCCTCGATACGTGCCGTCTCCAGGAAGGTTCTGAATGAACCCCGCACGCACGGACGGCCGCACCTCCCGCACCCGCCGCAACGGCGGTCAGACGTACGAATCCTCCGCCGGAACGGGTCGGGGCGGCCGCCCCGGTTCATCCGCCGCGAGCCGTTCGGGCGGCCCGAGCCGGTCGGGCGGATACGGCAGGCGTCCCGCCTCCGTGCAGGGGGAGTTCGCCCCGCCGAAGACGATCACTCCGGCGCTGCCCGCCGTCGAGACCTTCGCCGACCTGGTCCTGGACCGGCGCCTCCTGACCGCGCTCACGACACAGGGCCTGTCCGTCCCGTTCCCCATCCAGGGCGCGACCCTGCCGAACTCCCTGGCGGGCCGCGACATCCTGGGCCGCGGCCGGACCGGCTCGGGCAAGACCCTCGCCTTCGGCCTGGCCCTGCTGGCCCGCACCGCCGGACAGCTCGCCGAGTCCCGTCAGCCGCTGGCGCTGATCCTCGTCCCCACCCGGGAACTCGCCCAGCAGGTCAGCGACGCCCTCACCCCCTACGCCCGCGCCGTGAAGCTGCGCCTGACCACCGTCGTCGGCGGAACGCCGATCGGCCGGCAGGCGCACGCGCTGCGAAACGGCGTCGAAGTCGTCGTGGCCACCCCCGGCCGTCTCAAGGACCTCATCGACCGCGGTGACTGCCGGCTGAACCAGGTCTCGATCACCGTCCTCGACGAGGCCGACCAGATGGCCGACATGGGCTTCATGCCCCAGGTCACCGCGCTCCTGAACCAGGTCCGTCCAGAAGGCCAGCGCATGCTGTTCTCCGCGACCCTGGACCGCAACGTCGACCTCCTGGTCCGCCGCTACCTCACCGACCCCGTCGTCCACTCCGTGGACCCCTCTCAAGGCGCGGTCACCACGATGGAGCACCACATCCTGCACGTGCACAGGGCCGACAAGCAGCGGCTGACGGCCGAGATCGCGGCGCGCGACGGCCGTGTGATCATGTTCCTGGACACCAAGCACGCCGTGGACCGCCTCACCGAGGCCCTCCTCCACTGCGGTGTCCGGGCCGCCGCCCTGCACGGCGGGAAGTCGCAGCCGCAGCGCACCCGTACCCTCGACCGGTTCAAGGCCGGGCACGTCACCGTCCTGGTCGCCACGAACGTCGCGGCCCGCGGTATCCACGTCGACAACCTCGACCTCGTCGTCAACGTGGACCCGCCCACCGATCACAAGGACTACCTCCACCGCGGCGGCCGGACCGCCCGGGCCGGTGAGTCCGGCAGCGTCGTCACCCTGATCACTGCCGACCAGCGCCGCGACATGAATCGCCTCATGGCGGCCGCCGGCATCGTGCCCACGACCACCCAGGTCCGCTCCGGCGAGGAGGCGCTGCGCCGGATCACGGGCGCCCGGACCCCTTCCGGCATCCCCGTGACGATCACCGCGCCGCCGGCCGAGCAGCGCACCCGCCGCTCGGCCCCCCGCGGTCGGCGCGGGCCCGCCTCGGCGACGAGGCGCGCCGGCGGGCCGCGTTCCGCCGGCGACGTGGCGGCCTGAGCCCTCGCGTCAACGGCCGAGAGGGCCCGACCGGCACCCGCCGGTCGGGCCCTCTCGCGTATCCGTACCACGCGCCCAGACGATCCGCGGCCCCCCAGTCACCTCTGGAGGTCGACTATCTGCTCAGCGGACACACAAAAATCTATGTCGGCCAAGATAGACATTGGGCATTGGCCTGGTTATGGTTTCTCTCGTAGCCCAGGGAGAAAGAGGGCCTGGCAGAGACGAACTGCCGGCCGGCAGTACAGCTAGTCGCAGGGAGCAGGACGGTGCGGCGGTGGAGTTTCGAAGCCATGGCTTTCGCAGGACGGCAACGGGACTGACGGCCGGACCGGGTGGCCCGCAGTGATCAGAGGCCGCCACCAGCGGGACCGTGGCCATGCCGGTGCGGTGCCCGTGAGAGCAGTGCGCAGTACCCAGCCGGTTCGAACACCGAGGAAGAACGGAGGAACCCGCGCCATCAGGATCGCCCGGGCGTCAGCCAGAGCCCGGGTACCGCAGGACATCGCGACAGTGAGGTGGTCTCCGGTCAAGCAACCGCGATCCCCGCGAACCCGACAGCCACTGGGTCGGATCAGCGGACACAGAAGGCCCGCGCAGTATCAGGGCCGGCAGGTGGTGTAGTAGTTCCTTCGGGGCCCTGGTGCCGGTACGGCACCAGGGCCCCTCAACGCGTTCCCCTGAGAGGTGCAAATGACAGCAGATGACTCGTACGACCGTCTCGACGACGACGACTACCCCGCCTACACCATGGGCAGGGCGGCCGAAATGCTCGGCACCACCCAGGGTTTCCTCCGCGCCATCGGCGAAGCCCGCCTCATCACCCCGCTCCGCTCCGCGGGCGGTCACCGCCGCTACTCCCGCTATCAGTTGCGCATCGCCGCGCGTGCCCGGGAACTCGTCGACCAGGGCACTCCCATCGAAGCCGCCTGCCGCATCATCATCCTCGAGGACCAACTCGAAGAAGCCCAGCGCATCAACGCCGAGTACCGCCGCGCCGCGGAATCGGACCAGCCGCCGGCCTCGGACTGAGACGGGGTCGCCTGCCGGCGATTCCGCCGGGGCTCGACGGAGAGCCACCCACGCGCGCATGCGCGGGCGGGGCCCCCTCCGGTCTCCGTGCCGTGTGGCCCGAAGCCCGCACCGTACCGAAATTCGAAGAACCGCTGGTCAGCGAACCAGATCTGCTGGTTTCGTCGAGCCCCTCCTCGGCTGCCTGGCGCCGCGGACGCGCACGGCCACAGCGAACGGATGTACGCGGGGCGCATACTGGCGGCAATGACAAAGCCCAGTGCACCGAAACGCCATCTGCCCACCAGCCCCTTCAAGGCCCCGGTCACGCCGCCTCCCCGGCAGTTCGCCGTGGGCGACCAGGTCACGCACGACGTATACGGCCTCGGCAGGGTCATCGGCATCGAGGGCGGGATCGCGGCGCTCGTGGATTTCGGCTCGACGCAAGAGCGGGTCCTGAGCCCGTACGCCAAGATGAGCAAGCTGTAGGGCCGCCGCCGTGCCCGTCACGGCATACCGGGGCCGGACGGGCTCATCGGGTACACGACGTCCGGGAGATGGGGCCGTGCCACGACGTGCCGACAGGGGCGGTGAGCAGCGCGTTCGATTCCCGCCATCCGCTCTTGATGAACGAAGCCCCAGGTCAAGGACCTGGGGCTTCGCTCCCTGGGCGGTGTGCCGCCCGCGGCGACGCACGGATCGGAGGGCGTCCTCCCATGCGATCCCGTCGGCGAGCTCTGTGTTCGAGGACCCATCACCCGATCGAGGCTCGGTACGGGACCGGCGGGCTCAGGGCTTGATGTTCTGGTTGAGGTGGAAGAGGTTGTCGGGGTCGTAGGTGCGCTTGACGTCGACGAGGCGGTCGTAGTTGGCGCGGTAGTTGGCGCGGATGCGGTCCTGGTCGTCGTCGGCCATGAAGTTGATGTAGCCGCCTTCCTCGGAGTGGGGGGCGGTGGCGGCGTAGTAGTCGCGGACCCAGGCGATGTTGGCGTCGTTGGCGGTGGGGTCGGGCCACATGCCGGCGATGACGGTGGCGAACGAGGCGTCGCGGTAGGCGAAGGCCGTGGCGTCCGGGGCGACGCGGTGGCAGGCACCGTTGATCGGGTAGATGTGGACGGTCGAGTTCACGGCCGGGAGACGGGGGCCGTACTCCAGGTGGGCGGCGATCGCCGCGTCGCTGAGGTCGGTGACGAAGTTGGCCTTCCAGTAGTGCTGGAGGCCGGGCGGCACGAGTGCGTCGAAGGCGCTGTTGAGCGCGGGGTAGGGCATGGGTCCGACGTGCTCGGCGACCACGGGGGCGAAGTCGTGGAAGGCCTGGAGGGCGCGCGGGCCCTCGTCGAGGGGGCCGGCCCAGCACGCCACGATCAGGACGAAGGGGTCGCCGTGGCGGTCCTCGGGGATGAAGGGGAGCGGCGGGGCCAGCTGGAAGGCCGGGAAGCCGCCGAGCTGCTCGGGGGCGTCGGCGATGTACTCGGCGAAGGAGCGCAGCACGGTCGGGGCGTCCCGGGTCTCGAAGAGCATCGGCCCGCCGTAGACGTCCTTCACGGGGCTGAGCCGGAACTCGAAGGAGGTCACGGCGCCGAAGTTGCCGCCGCCGCCGCGCAGGGCCCAGAAGAGGTCGGCGTTCTCGTCCTCGCTGGCGACGAGGAGCCGGCCGTCGGCGGTGACGACGTCGGCGGAGACCAGGTTGTCGCAGCTCAGGCCGAGGCCGCGGGCGAGGTAGCCGATGCCTCCGCCGAGGGTGAGGCCGCCGACGCCGGTGGTCGAGATGATGCCGCCGGTCGTGGCCAGGCCGAAGGCGTGGGTCGCCGCGTTGAAGTCGCCCCAGGTCGCACCGCCCTCGGCGCGCGCCGTCCGGCGCGCGGGATCGACCCGGACGCCGCGCATGCCGGACAGGTCGGCGACGACGCCGCCGTCGCAGGTGCCGAAGCCGGGGACGCTGTGGCCGCCGCCGCGGACCGCGAGGTCGAGGCCGTTCTCCCGGGCGAAGGCGACCGTGGTGAGGACGTCGCCCGCGTTGGCGCAGTGCACGACGGCGGCCGGCCTGCGGTCGATCATGGCGTTGTTGACGGCGCGGGACGCGTCGTAGCCGGCGTCGTCGGGTGTGGTGACCGTGCCGCGGACCCCGTCGCGCAGCTGCTCGGTCGAGAGCTTGCCCATAGCGAATCGCTCCTCGTGCGTACCCCGCCACGCGGTCTGTTCGGCTCGGCTCCTCCCCACGCTACGCCGGTGGCACGAGGGCTCAACTCGATCTCCGGACGCGCGCGAAGCCCCAGGCCGGCGGCCTGGGGCTTCGGGGGTCGACGGGAGGGTACGGGTGCGCCGGCGGGCTCAGTGGTCGATGTAGCTCACGTCGCCGACGGTCCAGGCGCTGACGTCCGCGATCGCCACGCGGTACATGCCGCCGGTCTCCGGGATGCCGACCGTGCCCTGGAGGATCCGGGCGAGGTGGAAGTGGAGATGGGTGGGGGGCTCGTCCTTGCGGGCGACGGGGCCGAAGACCCCGGAGAACTCGCCCAGCCGGGCCGAGTCGGTGAGGACCTCCGACACGCGTTCCCGCCAGAGCGCTTCCGGGGCGAGCCGACCGGTGAGGACCGCACCCCCCGTGACCACGGTGAGGGACATCTGATTGCTGCGCCCGGACTCCACCGTGGCGGCGATGTCAACGAGCAGCTCGTCAGGCTTCGACATGGAAGCCGATTCTAGGGCGCGCCGTTGCCCCGTGCGCGAGCCCCCGGGTGATCGGGGGCAGCCCCGGACGGGGCAGCCCCTGGACGGGCGGCCCAGGAGCGGGCGGTCCTGGAGCGGGGCGGTCCTTGAGCAGGCGGTCCTGGAGCGGGCGGTCCTAGAGCGGGGCGGTGGCGTCGGCGGGGAAGGCCGGGCCGTGGCCGGGGACGATGACGTCGGCGGTGGCGAGGACGCGGAGGCGGGAGGCGCGCTGGACGGCGTGGTCCGGGGCGACCGGGTCCTCGACGGGGCCGTCGGGCCGCCACCAGAGGTCGCCGACGAAGGCGACGACGCCGGAGCCGGTGCCGGCGAGGAGGGTGATGTCCTCGGGGCTGTGGCCGGGGGTGCGGATGAGGCGCAGCGAGGGGGTGAGTTCGTGGCCCTCGGCGTCGCGGTCGGTCCACTGGTCGTTCTCGTAGATCGCCTTGTGGTCGTGGACGCGGGCGTGGCCGAAGAGGCCGACGTTCATGGTGTTGTCGGGGTGGTGGTGGCTGAGGACCACGTCGGTGATGTCCTCGGGGCGGAGGCCGAGTTCGGCGAGCGGGCCGAGGATGCGGTCGCGGCCGGCCACCATGCCGGGGTCGACGATCACGTGCCGGTCGCCGTCGTGGACGTACGACACGGTGGCGGCGACCCCGGGGCCGGTGGAAAGGGTGTAGCCGGTGGTCAGGACGGTGTGGGTGGCGGTGCGGCCGCGGGGGGCGTCGGTGGTGTTCCTCGTCGTCGTCATGTCCCCAAGTCTTCTGTCCCGGGGGCCTCTTCACGAGTGGCCGTGCTGCCACCGATCGCGGGAATCGTGCCACCCGTGGCCGACGGCCCCGGGCGCCGCCGTGCCAGACTCGCCGCATGCCGCCCTTCACGACCGTCGCCGCGTACGCCCCCGCCGGTGTCGGCATGCTCGGCGCCGGGATCGTCTCGGAGGTGTTCGACTGGCGCGGCGAGGGCCTGCCTCGGTTCGACTTCGCGCTGTGCACGGACCGGCCGGGCACGGTCCGCACGGACGTGGGGCTGCCACTGGTCGTCGAGCACGGTCTCGACCGGCTGGCCGCGGCCGACCTGGTGATCGCCCTGCCCTGGGCCGGTTTCCGGACGCCGCCGGGGCCCGCGGTGCGGGAGGCGCTGACCGCCGCGCACGCGCGCGGCGCGCTGGTCGCGGCGCACTGCGTCGGGGCGTTCGCGCTGGCGGCGGCCGGGCTGCTCGACGGGCGGCGCGCCACCACGCACTGGCGGTTCGCGGGGCTGCTGGCGGAACGTCACCCGGCCGTCTTCGTCGAGCCGGACGCGCTCTACGTCGACCAGGGCGCGGTCGTCACGGGCGCGGGCGCCGCCGCGGGGTTCGACCTGTGCCTGCACCTGCTGCGGCGGGAGTACGGGGCGGCCACGGCCAACGCCGTCGCCCGGGACCTGGTGCTCCCGTCGCACCGCGAGGGCGGCCAGGCCCAGTACCTGGCGACCCCGGTGCCCGAGGACAGCCGGGACGAGCGGCTCACCGAGGTCCTCGCCTGGGCCCGGGAGCACCTCGACGAGCCGCTGCCGGTCGCGGAGCTGGCCCGCAGGGCGCTGATGAGCCGGCGGTCCTTCGCCCGCCGGTTCGCCGCCTCGACCGGCACCACCCCGCACGCCTGGCTGCTGGGGCTGCGCCTCGGCCGTGCCGAGGAGCTCCTGGAGACCACCGACCTCCCGGTCGAGGAGATAGCCCGCGCGGTGGGGTTCGGCAGCGCGGCGGTGCTCCGCGCCCAGTTCGTGCGCCGCCGGGGCGTCCCCCCGCGCGCGTACCGGCGCTCCTTCACCCGGGTCCCCTGACGGGGGCGTTCCCCCACCCGGACGACCCCGGGGTCCGCCCGGCCCTCACCCGTCCGGCCGCGGGCATCGCCCGGCCCTCACCCGTACGTCCTCGGGCGACGCCCGCCCCTCACCCGTCCGGCCTTCTGCGGTTGCCCGGTGGGGTGGGTCCGCCGAGCGTGGGGGGATCGCGCGACCCCCCAGGGAGGGCTGATGAGCAGTCTCGACACCCCGGCCGAGGTACCCAGACCGCGGGCGGCGCAGATGGCCGCGCCGAACACGATGACGTGGGTGACGCTGGCGCTGATGACGACGGCGTCGGTGGCGAGCCTGCGGGCCGCGCCCACGATGGCCGTCTACGGCCTGGCCTGCGTGTTCCTCTACCTCGTCCCGGCGATCGTGTTCCTGCTGCCGACCGCGCTGGTCTCGGCGGAGCTCGCCTCCGGCTGGAACGGCGGCGTGTACCGCTGGGTCGCCGAGGGGCTGTCGAAGCCGCTGGGGTTCCTCGCGGTCTGGTGCCAGTTCGCGATGACGATCTTCTACTACCCGAGCCTGCTGGCGTTCGTGGCGTCGACCATCGCGTACGTCATCGATCCCTCGCTCGCCTCGAACGGCGTGTACACCGCGATCGTCATCATGGTCCTGTACTGGACCGGCGTCTGGGTGTCCTCGCGGGGCACCAAGGCGCTGGCGGGACTGTCCAGTTGGGGCCTGATCATCGGCACGCTGGTGCCGGGCACGATCCTCGTCGTCCTCGGCATGGTCTTCCTCGGCCAGGGCAACGCCTCGGCCGCGCCGATGAACGCCGACCACCTGCTGCCGCAGTGGACGGGTCTGGCGAGCCTGGTCCTGATCGTCAACAACTTCCTGTCGTACTCCGGCATGGAGATGAACGCCGTGCACGTCTCCTCGCTGAAGGACCCGGCGAAGGAGTACCCGAAGTCGATGTTCCTGGCGATGGGCCTGGTGCTGCTGATCTTCATCCTGCCCGCCCTGGCCATCAGCTGGGTCGTGCCGGCCGACCAGCTCAGCCTGACCGCCGGCGTGATGCAGGCCTTCGACGCCTTCTTCGCGTACTTCGACGTCCAGTGGATGACCCCGATCGCCGCCGTGATGCTGATCTCCGCCTCGCTCGCGGGCATGCTGACCTGGCTCGCCGGCCCGTCGAAGGGCCTCCTGGAGATCTCGCGCGCCGAGGGCTACCTGCCGCCGTTCCTGCAGAAGCTGAACAGGTTCGGCGTCCAGCAGAACATCCTGGTCACCCAGGGTGTGGTGACCTCGGTCATCGCGCTGATGTACGCGCTCGTCCCGAACGTGTCGAGCGTGTACTGGATCTTCTCCACGATCACCACGCAGGTGTACCTGATCGTGTACCTGCTGATGTTCGCCGCGGCGATGCGGCTCCGGAAGACCCATCCCGACCATCCCCGCGGCTACCGGGTGCCCGCCCTGGGCCTGGTGTGCACGGTGGGCCTGCTGGCCTCGCTCGCGGCGCTCGCGATCGGCTTCGTGCCGCCCTCGCAGTTCGGCGGCGGCAGCGTGCTCGGGTACGTCCTCTTCATCGCCTGCGGTCTGGGCGTGCTGGGCCTGCTGATCCCGTGGCTCTTCCTGAAGTTCCGCAAGCCGAACTGGCGCGCCGCGGGCGCCAGCCTGTCGAGCGAGGGAGACCGGACATGAGTCCCACGCGCTTCGCCTCGGAGCACAAGGTGATCTACTGGGGCACGATCGTCATCCTCATCGGCCTCGTCGTCACCGGACTCATCCGCTACGAGAGCGTGAAGACGAGCAACAAGACGCTCTCCAAGGCGAACCAGCTCCAGGAGGAGCTGGTGAAGGCCGGCTACCCGTCGCCCGACACCGACACGATCGAGCGCCTGCTCGGCACCGACGGCGGCCAGGTCTGCGAGCAGCCCGGCAACGCCCTGAAGACGGCGCTGTGGAAGATCCAGCAGGCGAACGGGGCGACCGGGCCCGGCATGCGGCCCGTCATCTCGGACACCAAGGCCGTCGAGGCGGAGCGGATCGTCCTCCAGGTCTACTGCCCGGACAAGGTCGACGAGTTCGACGAGGCGGTGGACGACCTGGACACCGACAGCACCGTGCGCCGGTGAGGAGGGGGTGACCCCTCCCCGCCCCGCGGCGGACCCCGGGCCCGGCGCCTCCGGCGCCCCCGACGCCCTCGACGCCCTTCATGAATTCCTCCGCGAACTCACCCGGTTCATGCTGGAGTCCAGCGGGGAGGGCGCCGAGGGTGTCGACCGCGTCGTCCGGGGGCTGGCCCGGGCGTACGGCGGCCGGGCCGAGACCGTGCTCGTGGCGGACGGCGCCGTGCTCTCCGTGACGGTCGGCGGCCGCACCCGCACCTCGGCCGTCCGCGCCTTCCCCGACCTCGCCCGGCTCGACCGGGTGGTGGCGCTGAAGGAGTTCGTCGAGCGCGTACGGGACACCCGGCCGCCGCTGGCCGAGGCGGCGGCCGGCCTGCGGCGGGTGGAGGAACTGCCCTCGTCGGTGCCGCGCTGGGCGCGCGGCGCCGGCATCGTGCTGTTCTCCGTCGGCTTCGCACCCGCCGTCCAGCCGACCTGGTACGAGATCGCCACCACGGCGCTCCTGGCGACTCCGGTGGCGGTGCTGACCGTGCTGGCGGAGCGACGGCCCCGGCCGGCCCGGGTGCTGCCGCTGCTCGCGGCCGCGCTGGTCGCCCTGGTGACCCTGGCGCTGCTGCGGCCGGGCGACGGTCACGGCGGCCCCGTCCTGATCATGCTGCCGGCGCTGTTCTTCTTCGTGCCCGGCGACCTGCTCAGCGCGGCCACCGCCGAGATCGTCGGCGGGTTCCTGTCCACCGGCGCCGTCCGGCTCGTCTACGCCCTCGTCCTGCTCCTCCAGCTGTACGTGGGCGTGCTGATCGGCGTGGCCGTCACCGGCACCCCGACGGACGCGCTCTTCGACACCGCGCGGGACGCCGACCTGTCCCGGTGGGTGATCGTCGGCAGCTGGGCGGTGTTCACGGTGGGGCTGATCCTGGCCTTCGAGGTGCCGTGGCGGACCGCGGGCTGGGTGGCGGGGCTCGTCTACCTGTCGCTCGGCGTGCAGGCGGCGGGCACGGCGCTGGTCGGCGACGTCGCCGGCACCTTCGTCGCCGCCCTGGCCCTCGCGGCCGCCGCGGACCTGCTCGCCCGGCCGGCCGGGCGGCCTCCCCGGCTCGTCCTCTTCCTGGGCGGCTTCTTCACCCTCACGGTCGGCTCGCTGGGTCTGCGGGCGCTGACGTCCCTGGAGGGCGGGCACGTCCTGCACGGCTTCCACGACCTGATGGACTTCGTCACGATCGTCACGACCATCGCGGTCGGGCTGCTCGCCGGCGCGGCGCTCGTCCCGGGCCGCGCGGAGAAGGAGTTCCCCGCCGCCCGTCAGCGGGACCGGGAAGCGTGACGGGGCGGCCGGCCCGGTGGGCCGGCCGCCCCTCGCGCCGTCGCTAGGGGGTGCCTCCCACGGCGGGCGGGGGAGGCGCGTCGGCGGGCGGGGGCGGGCCTCCGGCGGGCGGCGGGGGCGGGCCGGCCGGGGGCGGGGGCGGGCCCTCGGGCGGCTTCCCGGCCGGGTGGCGCTCGGCGGGGGGCCGCTCGGCGGGCTCCTCCGCCAGGAAGGCCACCACCGCCAGGACGAAGAGCAGGGTGAGGGCGATGCCCACGACGACCGCGCCGGTGGGGTAGGACCAGAAGACGAGGGCGGCGGCCGCCCCGGCGACGAGGATCCAGGTGATCCAGCCGCGGTGGCGGCGGACGAACGGGCCGACCGGGCCGAGCCGCATGCCCGCGTGGTCGGCGGTGGCCCGGGTCGCGGTGATGCCGGAGTGCCACAGGCCCCGGACGAGGACGGCGGGGCGGCTCGGGCCGGAGAGCCAGGCGGCGAGGGCGATGAGGATGCCCAGGGTCGCGAACACCCGGACCGAGGTGCGCAGGAAGCGGATCAGCGTGTCGTAGACGGAGCCCGCCGCGGCCGGGGAGACGGTGGCCGGCAGGGCGTTCAGGTAGACCGTGCGGAAGACCGTGAGGGCGACGCCCAGGACGATCGCCGCGAAGGCGACGCCGAGGGCGGCGGCGACGAGGGTGCGGCGGCGCTTCACCGCGAGGAGCACACCGCCGACGACCAGCAGGACGGCGATCACCGGCAGCCACACGCCCATCGCCTGGAGCAGGCCGAACAGCGTCTTCACCTTGCCGATGTCGTCGGACTTGACCACGGTGAAGTCGGTGTGGATCTCCGGGATCTTGGCGGCGACGTCCATGCCGGACTCGACGAGCCGCTGCTTGACCCGCTCGATGACCGGCGCCAGGTCGATGGTGACCGTGTCCGACTCGATCTTCACCGCGCCCTCGTCGCTGCCGGTCAGGGCCCGGTCGAGCGAGGTGTGGATGGCCCGGTTGGCGTCGGTCCAGATGGTCTCGAACGCCGGGGAGGCCACGATGTCCTGCGCCCGGTCGTGGACGAAGCTGCTGACCGCGCTCTCCAGGGAGCCGCCCAGCTTGCCGAGGGCCTTCTCGGCCAGGGGCCGGTCCTCGGGCGCGACGCCCTCCAGGAGCGCGGGCAGGTCGATGTGCTCCATGAGGGCGTTCGTCACCCGGTTGGCGACGGCGGCCTGGACGTCGGGGTCGGAGGCGAGCGGGGTGACCGTCTGCACGTAGCGGTCGGTGTCGCCGACGATGTCCGCGGTCCATGAGGCGACGATGCCCAGCGGGAGGAGCACGCAGCCGAGGACGATGAGCAGGGCGGAGAAGAAGGAGCGGACGCGGTGGTGGGGCGGCCTGGCGGCCGCCTTGTCGGCCTCCAGCGCGGCCACCCTGGCCCGGAGGACGGCAAGCTCGTCGGCGCTGTCACCCGCAGCCATGGCACCCACTCCTCGATTCGTGACAATGCAGGGCAATTCTGCGAGCCGCGGCGGTGTCTGTCGCCCTGGGCGGGCCAGTGGGGTGTACGCGATCATGCGGTCATGAAGCTGCGCTGTGCCGTACTCGACGACTACCAGGGCGTCGCCCTCTCCTCCGCCGACTGGAGCCCGCTCGCCGACCGCGTCGACGTCCGGGTCCTGCGGGAGCACCTCGACGACCGGGACGCGCTCGTCGCCGCCGTCGGGGACTGCGAGATCCTCGTGATCATGCGGGAGCGGACGCCCGTCGACGCCGCCCTGCTCGACCGCCTCCCGCGGCTGCGGCTGCTCGTCACCTCCGGGCTGCGCAACGCGTCCGTGGACGTCGCCGCCGCCCGCGCGCGGGGGATCGCCGTCTGCGGGACCGCCAGCAGCTCCACGCCGCCCACCGAACTGACCTGGGCGCTCCTGCTCGGCCTGGCCCGCCACGTGCGGACCGAGGCGCAGGCCGTGCGCGACGGCGGTCCCTGGCAGTCCACCGTCGGCACCGACCTGGCCGGCCGCACCCTCGGCCTGGTCGGCCTCGGCAAGATCGGCTCGCGGGTGGCCGCGATCGGCCGGGCCTTCGGCATGGACGTCGTCGCGTGGAGTCCGCACCTGACGGAGGAGCGGGCCGCCGAGCACGGCGCGAGGTGCGCGAAGGACCGGCACGAGCTGTTCGCGGCGGCCGACTTCGTCTCGCTCCACCTGGTCCTGTCCGACCGGACCCGGGGACTGGTCGGGGAGGCCGAGCTGCGGTCGATGCGTCCGTCCGCGTACCTCGTGAACACCTCGCGGGCGGGCCTGGTGGACGGCGGGGCGCTGCTCCGGGCGCTGCGGGAGGGCTGGATCGCGGGCGCCGGACTCGACGTGTACGAGACCGAGCCGCTGCCGGCCGGCGATCCGCTGCGGACCCTTCCGAACGTCCTCGCCCTCCCCCACCTCGGCTATGTCACGGAGGACAACTACGCCCGCTACTTCGGCGAGGCGGTGGAGGACATCGCGGCCTTCCTGGCGGGGGCGCCGGTGCGGGAGCTGTCCTGATCCGGCCTGATCGACAAGACACCCCCTAGGGCCTGTCGTCACAATCCCCTCTGCCCCGCGCCGCCCTTCGGGCAACGAGGGGATGGTGACGACAGGCCCTAGCCGAGGCTGGTCCGGGCCAGTTCCAGGAACTCGTCGTCGGTCAGGCCCAGTTCGCGGGCGTCCGCCGCCGCCTCCCTGAGCCGGGAGACGAGGCGGGCGCGGTCGGGGGCGGTGGCGCCGGGGACGATGAGGGCGCCGCGGCCGCGGCGAAGCTCGATCAGCCCCTCCTCGCGCAGCCGCTGGTAGCCGCGGAGGACGGTGTGGACGTTGACGCCGAGGGAGTCGGCGAGTTCGCGGGCGGCCGGGAGCCGCTCGCCGGGGACGGCGGAGCCGTCGGCGAGCGCGCCCCGGACGCAGCCGGCGATCTGGTCGCCGAGGGGCACGGGGGAGGCGGGGTCGACGCGGAAGAGCACGGTCAGACCTTCCCATGCCGTTCGGCGAGCGCGTTGAGGAGCGCGGCGGCGGTGGCCGCGTCGGGGACGGTGACCGCGAACTCCCGGCCGCTGTCGCGCCGGACGACGAGGGCCTCGCCGGAGCGGAGCACCACGCCCGTGCGGTGGGCCCGGACCCGGTAGCCCCAGCCGCCGAACTCGCTGAGGGCGTCGACGTCCCGGGTGTCCGCACCGGCGATCTCGTCGAGGGCGATCCGGACGCGGGGCCGGGGCAGGACCCCGGACCGGACGGTGAGGCCGTGCCGGTCGACGGTGACCCGGACCCGGGCGAGGGCGAGCCCCGGCACGCCGATGACCAGCCCGAGCAGGCCGAGGAGGGCGTCCGGCCACCGGACGACGAGCAGGACGACCGGGGCGGCGGCGAGGGCGAGGAACGCGAGGACGGTCAGGGTCGGGGAGCCGGTGGAGCGCGACCAGCCGGCGACCTCGCTCGCGCCGAGCGCGAGCCGCGGGCCGTCGGGAGTCCCGGCCCGGCCGGCCGGTTCCTCCTCGGGGACGAGCGAGGTCAGCGCCCAGCCGGCGAGGCCGGCGGCGGCCGCCGCCGTCCCGGCCACGGCGAGGTCGACGGCCGGCGCGGAGACCTGGGTCCCGAACGCGTCGGCCAGGTTGGTGCGGAGCAGCCGGACGAACACCCCGCCGAGGAAGCCCGCGAGGGCCCATGCCGCCCACAGGGTCCGGCGCCGGACGAACGCGGCCCACCCGCCCGCGAGGCCGGCGATCAGCGCCGTGCTGGTGACGAGGTAGTCCGTCCGGCCCGTCCACCCGTCGGCCCGGCCTCCGTCGCCGAGCGCGAAGTGGGTGGCGAGCGGGTCGGGCAGCGCGTCCCGCCAGCGGGCGAAGAGCAGCAGGTGGACGGCGAGCGCGAGGACGAAGGGGAGCGCGGCGAGCGCGCGCAGTCGAAGCGTGGCACGGTTCATGAAAACCTCCCTTGTTTGCACTCTACTAGAACAATGAGGGTGGTTGTCGAGAGGTACGACAGGGCCGGGAGGCGCACGGACCCCCGGTCCCGTCCGGTCCGGTTGCCCGCGAAGGACTTCGAGCCGGTGCCGGCGGCGGCGCCGAGGCCGGCCGCGAGGGCCGCCCTGGCCCTGCGCCCGGCCTCCGCATGACGGAACGAATCAACAATACGAGACGTCTCGTCTTGTCAAATGCTCCGCCGTGCCGTACGGTCGAGCCTGCGAGACGAACCGTCTCGCCACTCCCCGACGGCAGGAGGTGGCCCCCCTTGTTCCATGTCCGATTCAGCGAGGTCGGCAAGCGCTACGACGACCGGTCCGGGCGGAACAGGACCGTGCTCGACCGGGTCTCGTTCGCCGTCCGCTCCGGCGAACGGCTCGGGATCGTCGGGGACAACGGCTCGGGGAAGTCGACCGTGCTGCGGCTCCTCGCCGGGCTGGAGGCCCCCGACGACGGCACCGTGACCGTCGACTCCCCCGGCGGGACCGGCCACCTCGCCCAGACCCTGGACCTCCCCGGGACGGCCACCGTCGGCGACGCCGTCGACCGGGCCCTCGCGGACGTCCGGGAGCTGGAGCGGGCGATCGCGGCCGCCGAGGCGGAGCTCGCCGTCACCGGTGACCTCGCCGGCTACGCGGAGCTGCTCGCCGCCCACGAGGCGCGCGGCGGCGCCGGGGCCGACCGGCGGGTGGAGACGACGCTGCGGCGGCTCGGGGAGCCCGGCCCGCTGGACCGGGACCGGCCCCTCGGGACGCTCTCCGGCGGGCAGCGCTCCCGGCTCGCGCTCGCCGCCGTCCTCGCCGCCGAGCCCGGACTGCTGCTGCTCGACGAGCCGACGAACGACCTCGACGACGAGGCCGTCGCCTGGCTGGAGGACCGGCTGCGCGCCCACCGCGGCACGGTCGTCGCCGTCTCCCACGACCGGGTCTTCCTCGACCGGGTGGCCACCGCCGTCCTGGAGGTCGACGAGGACCGCCACACCGTGCGCCGCTACGGCGACGGGTACGCCGGCTACCTGGCCGGGCGCGCCGCCGAGCGGGCCCGCCGCCGATGCGCGTACGAGGAGTGGAGGAACGAGCTCGCCCGGTACACGGCCCTCGCGGACCGTCACATCGACCGCTTCTCCGCCATCCCCCGCAAGGCCCCCGCGGCCTTCAGCGGGGCGGGCGCCTTCCGTGCCCGGTCGCGGGCGCACGGGGCGATGAGCCGCATCCGGGCGGCCCGCGAGCGGCTCGCCCGGCTCACCGCCGACCCCGTCCCCGCGCCTCCCGAACCGCTGCGGTTCCGGGCGGAGCTCGTGGGCGAGGGAGCCCCGGTCGACCTGGCCGACGTGCGGGTGGAGGGCAGGCTGCGGCTGGACGCCCTCCGCCTCGACCCGGGCGAACGGCTCCTGGTCACCGGTCCGAACGGCGCCGGGAAGACCACCCTCCTGAAGGTCCTCGCGGGCGAACTCGTCCCGGACGCGGGCACGGTGCGGACACCGGCCCGCGTCGGGACGCTCCGCCAGGAGACGGCCCCGCCCACCGACCCCCGTACGGTGTGCGAGGCCTTCGGGGAAGACCGCGCGGACGAACTGCTCGCCCTCGGGCTCTTCTCCGCCCGGGACCTGACGACCCCCGTCCGGTACCTGTCGACCGGACAGCGGCGGAAGCTGGAGCTGGCCCGGCTGGTGGCGTCACCGGCCGACCTGCTCCTCCTCGACGAGCCGACCAACCACCTCGCACCGGCTCTGGTGGAGGAGATCGAGGCCGCGCTCGCGGGGTACCGGGGCACGCTGGTCGTGGTCAGTCACGACCGGCGGCTCAGGAGGGGCTTCCGGGGCCGCCGCCTCGAACTGGCCCCGGCCCTCGTGCCGTCCGGGGGATGACACCCCCGGACACCCCCTAGGGGGTGTCGTCACCATCCCCTCGTTGCCCGGAGGGCGGCCCTGCGGCGTCTGGTGCGTGCTCTCGGTGTGCCGGGGGGAAGTGCTCGTACGGGGCGTACTCGCGCTTTCGCCCGGTGCGGCGAGAGCGCGTGCCAGGCGTCGCGGGGCAGAGGGGATGGTGACGACAGGCCCTAGTCCTCGTCCGGGCCCTCCAGGTCGCCCTCGGTCTCCAGGTACACCTGGCGCAGGGCGGCCAGGGTCTCCGGGTCCGGCTTCTCCCACATGCCGCGGGACTCGGCTTCCAGGAGCCGCTCGGCGATGCCGTGCAGGGCCCAGGGGTTGGCCTCCTTGAGGAAGGCCTGGTTCTCCGGGTCGAGGACGTACTCCTGCGTCAGCTTGTCGTACATCCAGTCGGCGACGACGCCCGTCGTGGCGTCGTACCCGAAGAGGTAGTCGACGGTGGCCGCCAGCTCGAAGGCGCCCTTGTAGCCGTGGCGGCGCATGGCCTCGATCCAGCGCGGGTTGACCACGCGGGCCCGGAAGACCCGGGAGGTCTCCTCGACGAGGGTGCGGGTGCGGACGGTCTCGGGGCGGGTCGAGTCGCCGATGTACGCCTCGGGGGCGGTGCCCTTGAGCGCGCGGACGGTCGCGACCATGCCGCCGTGGTACTGGAAGTAGTCGTCGGAGTCGGCGATGTCGTGCTCGCGGGTGTCCGTGTTCTTCGCGGCGACCGCGATCCGCTTGTACGCCGTCTCCATCTCGGCCCGGGCCGGGCGGCCTTCGAGACCGCGGCCGTAGGCGTACCCGCCCCACACCGTGTACACCTCGGCGAGGTCGGCGTCGGTGCGCCAGTCCCGCGAGTCGATCAGCTGGAGGATGCCCGCGCCGTACGTGCCGGGGCGGGAGCCGAAGATGCGGGTGGTGGCGCGCCGCTCGTCGCCGTGCTCGGCGAGGTCGGCCTGCGCGTGCGCCCGGACGTAGTTGTCCTCGGCGGACTCGTCCGCCAGGCCGGCGACGAGCCGGACGGCGTCGTCGAGGAGGCCGATGACGTGCGGGAACGCGTCCCGGAAGAAGCCGGAGATGCGCAGGGTGACGTCGACGCGCGGGCGGCCGAGCTCGGCGAGCGGGATCGGCTCCAGGCCGTTGACGCGGCGGGACGCCTCGTCCCACAGCGGGCGGACGCCGAGCAGCGCGAGGGCCTCGGCGACGTCGTCGCCCGCCGTCCGCATCGCGCTCGTGCCCCACAGGGAGAGGCCCACCGAGGTCGGCCAGGTGCCGTTGTCGGTGCGGTAGCGCTCCAGGAGCGAGTCGGCGAGCGCCTGGCCGGTCTCCCAGGCGAGCCGGGACGGCACGGCCTTGGGGTCGACCGAGTAGAAGTTCCGGCCGGTCGGCAGGACGTTGACCAGACCGCGCAGCGGGGAGCCGGACGGCCCGGCGGGGACGAAGCCGCCGTTCAGGGCGTGTACGGCGTGCGCCAGTTCGTCGGTGGTGGCGGCGAGGCGCGGCACGACCTGCTCGCAGGCGAAGCGCAGGACGGACCGGACCTCCGGGCCGTGGGCGGCGGCGACCGTCCCGACGGCGTCCGCCGACCAGTCGGCCGCCTCCATCGCCTCGACCAGCGCGCGGGCCGCGGCCTCCGCCTCGTCGGCGGTGGTGCGGGTGGCGGCCGACTCGTCCAGGCCGAGGGCCTCGCGTAGGCCGGGCAGCGCCTGGGTGCCGCCCCAGATCTGGCGGGCGCGCAGGATGGAGAGGACCAGGTTGACCCGGGCCTCGCCGGCCGGGGCGCCGCCGAGGACGTGCAGGCCGTCGCGGATCTGGGCGTCCTTGACCTCGCACAGCCAGCCGTCGACGTGCAGCAGGAAGTCGTCGAAGCCGTCGTCCTCGGGGCGCTCCTGGAGGCCGAGGTCGTGGTCGAGCTTGGCGGCCTGGATCAGCGTCCAGATCTGGGCGCGGATCGCGGGCAGCTTCGCCGGGTCCATGGAGGAGATCTGCGCGTACTCGTCGAGCAGCTGCTCCAGCCGCGCGATGTCGCCGTACGAGTCGGCGCGGGCCATCGGCGGCACCAGGTGGTCGACGAGCGTGGCGTGGACGCGGCGCTTGGCCTGGGTGCCCTCGCCGGGGTCGTTGACGAGGAAGGGGTAGACGAGCGGCAGGTCGCCGAGGGCCGCGTCGGGGCCGCAGGCGGCGGACAGGCCGGCGTTCTTGCCGGGCAGCCACTCCAGGTTGCCGTGCTTGCCGAGGTGGACCATGGCGTCGGCGCCGAAGCCGCCGTCCTCGGCGCGGGCGGCGATCCAGCGGTAGGCGGCCAGGTAGTGGTGGGAGGGCGGGAGGTCGGGGTCGTGGTAGATCGCGATCGGGTTCTCGCCGAAGCCGCGCGGCGGCTGGATGAGGACCAGCAGGTTCCCGCGGCGCAGGGCGGCGAGGACGATGTCGCCCTCCGGGTTGCGGGAGCGGTCGAGGAACATCTCGCCGGGCGCGGGGCCCCAGTGCTCCTCGACGTGGGTGCGCAGCTCCTCGGGCAGGGTCGCGTACCAGCGCTTGTAGTCGGCGGCGGGGATGCGCACCGGGTTCTTGGCGAGCTGTTCGTCGGTGAGCCAGTCGCGGTCGTGGCCGCCGGCCTCGATGAGGGCGTAGATCAGCTCGTCGCCGTCGCCGGAGACCACGCCGGGGAGGTCCTCCTCCGGTCCGAAGTCGTAGCCCTCCTCGCGCAGCCGGCGGAGCAGGGCGACGGCGGAGGCGGGGGTGTCGAGGCCGACCGCGTTGCCGATGCGGGAGTGCTTGGTGGGGTACGCGGAGAGGACGAGCGCCAGCTTCTTCTCGGCGTTGGGGATGTGGCGCAGCCGGGCGTGCCGGACGGCGATCCCCGCGACGCGGGCCGCGCGTTCGGCGTCGGCGACGTACGCGGGCAGGCCGTCCTCGTCGATCTCCTTGAAGGAGAACGGGACGGTGATGAGCCGGCCGTCGAACTCGGGCACCGCGACCTGGCTGGCGGCGTCCAGCGGGGAGAGGCCCTCGTCGTTCTCCTCCCACGCGGACCGCGAGCCGGTCAGGCAGAGCGCCTGGAGGATCGGCACGTCGAGCGCGGCGAGCGCGCCCGCGTCCCAGGCCTCCTCGTCGCCGCCGGCCTGGGCTTCGGCGGGCTTGGTGCCGCCGGCGGCGAGGACGGTGGTGACGATGGCGTCGGCGGTGCGCAGGGTGTCGACGAGTGCGGCCTCGGGGGCGCGCAGGGAGGCGACGTAGAGCGGCAGGGCGCGGGCGCCGGCGTCCTCGATCGCCTCGCAGAGGGCGCCGACGAAGGCGGTGTTGCCGCTCATGTGGTGGGCGCGGTAGTAGAGCACGGCGACGGTCGGGCCGTCGGTGCGGCGCGGGGTGCGGTCCAGCGCGCCCCAGGTGGGGGCGGCGGCCGGGGCCTCGAAGCCGTGGCCGGTGAGGAGGACCGTGTCGGAGAGGAAGCGGGCCAGCTGCTCCAGGTTGGCGGGGCCGCCGTGCGCCAGGTAGGCGTGCGCCTCGGTGGCGACGCCGACGGGGACGGTGGACGCCTCCATCAGCTGGGCGTCGGGGGCCTGTTCGCCGCTGAGGACGACGAGCGGCTTTCCGGTGGCCCGGATCGCGTCGAGCCCCTCCTGCCAGGAGCGGAGGCCGCCGAGGAGGCGGACGACGACGAGTTCGGCCTCGTCGAGGAGGCCGGCCAGGTCGGCGAGGGGAAGGCGGGAGGGGTTGGCGAAGCGGTACTCGACCGGGCCGCCGGCGGATCCGGCGTTCGCCGCGCGGGCGCTGAGCAGGTCGGTGTCGGAGTGCGACAGCAGCAGAAGCATGGCGTGCGCAGGCCTTCCTCGGGGTTGTCCGCGCCCCGGGTGGTCGTGTGGATGGCGGGAGTTCCTGACTCACCCGTCCCGGGTGGTGCCGAGGCACGACCGGTACGGGCTCACAGTGGCGGGACCGCGCCGGATTCTCACCGGGCTTCCTCCCCGGGGTCCTGGGACCCCATGCCGTCTGCATAGTAGATCGTGCCGTCGGGGGGCCGAAGGGTCGGCAGGATCACACCCGGTGGTCGGCCGGTTTCCCGTGGGTATGCTCGCCGCCATGCCGCCCACCCCACCCCCGCCGCCCGAACCGGGCGAACCTCGCATACGGGACCGTGGCGACGCCTGCCCCGGGGCGCTGCGCCTGCACGCGGCCGACGACGGCCGGCTGGCCCGACTCCGGCTCCCCGCAGGCCGCCTGACGTCACGTCAGGCACATGTGCTGGCCGACGCGGCGGAGACCCTCGGCGACGGGCGGATCAGCGTCACCTCGCGCGGCAACGCGGAGCTGCGCGGCCTTCCGGAGGGGTGCGGGGCCCGGCTCGCGGAGCTGCTCGCCGCGGCCGACCTGCTGCCCTCCCCGACCCACGAACGCGTCCGCAACGTCATCGCCTCGCCCACCGCCGGACTCGGCGGACTCGGCCGCGCCGACGTGCAGTTGTGGGCCCGCGGGCTGGACGCCGGCCTCTGCGCCGAGCCCCGGGCCGCGTCCCTTTCGGGACGGTTCCTGTTCGTCCTCGACGACGGCCGCGGCGAGGTGGCCGGACTCGGCGGCGATGTGAGCTTGGTCGCAGAGCCCGCCGGGACCGCCCTGCTGCGGCTCGGCCCCGCGGCCTTCCGGATCGACGCCGCCGACGCCGTCCGCGCCGCCCTCGCCGCCGCCCTCGCCTTCCTCGACGCCGCCGAGGCGGCCGGCACCGGGGCCTGGCGGCCGCGGGAACTGCCCGACACCCACGTACCGCGGTGGGCCGGGGCCCTGGCCCGCGCCGGGGTCGGGGCGGAGCCCGTCCCCGTACCGCCGCCGCTCACCGTCTCCCCGCCGCCCGCCCCCGGGGCGCTCCCCGGCGGCCTGCACGTCCTCGCGCCGCTCGGCCGGCTGACCGCCGCCCAGCTGCGGGCCCTGGCGCCGGCCGCCGAACTCCGCCTCACCCCCTGGCGCGGAGTGGTCGTCGTCGACCCGGAGCACCCGGCCGGCCCGACGCCCCCGACCGCCGAAGAGAGGCTGCGGGAGCTGGAGCGGCACGGACTCGTCACCCGGCCCGGGGCACCCGGGGCGGGCGTCACCGCCTGCACCGGCCGGCCCGGCTGCGCCAAGTCCCTCGCCGACGTCCGGGCGGACGCGCTCGCCGCGCCGCCGGGGCCGCTGCCCGTGCACTTCTCGGGGTGCGCGCGCCGCTGCGGGCACCCGCACGGCGACTGGGTCGAGGTCCTCGCCACCGGCGAGGACGCCTATCTGGTGGACGGCCTCCCCACCCCCCGCACCTCCCTGACCGAAGCGGTCGCCACCGCCCGCACGAACCCGACGAGATGAGCGAGAGCACCAGGATGTTCGACTACGAGAAGGACGGGGCGGAGATCTACCGCCGGTCCTTTGCCACGATCCGCGCCGAGGCGGATCTGGCGGGCCTGCCCGCCGACGTCGCCCAGGTGGCGGTCCGGATGATCCACGCCTGCGGCATGACCGACCTCGTACGCGATATCGCCTACTCGCCGCAGGTCGTCTCCCGGGCCCGCGAGGCCCTCCGGGCCGGCGCGCCGATCCTGTGCGACGCCCAGATGGTCGCCAGCGGCGTCACCCGCAAGCGGCTGCCCGCCGACAACGAGGTGATCTGCGCGCTCTCCGACCCGGCCGTGCCCGCGCTCGCCGCCGAGCTCGGCACCACGCGCTCGGCCGCCGCCCTCGAACTGTGGCGGGACCGCCTCGAAGGCTCCGTCGTCGCCATCGGCAACGCCCCCACCGCCCTCTTCCACCTCCTGGAGATGGTCGCGAAGGGCGCGCCGAGGCCCGCCGCCGTCCTCGGCATACCCGTCGGGTTCATCGGCGCCGCCGAGTCCAAGGACGCGCTCGCCGACCAGGACCTCGGCCTCGACTACCTCGTCGTCCGCGGCCGGCGCGGCGGCAGCGCCATGACGGCCGCCGCGATCAACGCGATCGCCCACGAAGCGGAGATCCAGGCATGACCACCGTGACCGGAAAGCTGTACGGCGTCGGCCTCGGCCCCGGCGACCCGGACCTCATGACCGTCGCCGCGGTGAAGGCCATCGCCGCCGCCGACGTCGTCGCCTACCACTCGGCCCGCCACGGCCGCTCCATCGCCCGCTCGATCGCCGCGGAGCACCTCCGCGAGGACCAGATCGAGGAGCGGCTGATGTACCCGCTCACGGTGGAGACCACCGACCACCCGGGGGGCTACCGGGGCGCCCTGAACGACTTCTACGAGGAGGCCGCGGCCCGCCTCGCCGCCCACCTCGACGCCGGCCGCACCGTCGCCGTCCTCGCCGAGGGCGACCCGCTGTTCTACGGCTCGTACCAGCACATGCACAAGCGGCTCGCCGACCGCTACGACACCACCGTCATCCCCGGCGTCACCTCGGTCAGCGCCGCCGCCGCCCGGCTCGGGGAGCCGCTGTGCGAGGCGGAGGAGGTCCTCACGATCATCCCCGGCACCCTGCCGGAGGACGAGCTGACGGCCCGTCTCGCGGGCACCGACTCGGCGGTCGTGATGAAGCTCGGCCGCACCTTCCCCACCGTGCGCAGGGCCCTGGAGCGGGCCGGCCGCCTCGACGACGCGCGGTACGTGGAGCGGGCGTTCATGCCCGGCGAGCGGACCGGCGCCCTGGCCGGGGTGGACCCGGAGTCCGTCCCGTACTTCTCCGTCGCCGTCCTGCCCTCCCGCGTCGACGAGGAACCCCCCGCGCGGGAGCGCGGCGAGGTCGTCGTCGTGGGCACCGGCCCCGCCGGCGCGCCCTGGCTGACCCCCGAGTCGCGCGGCGCGCTCGTCAACGCGGACGTCCTCGTCGGCTACACCACCTACCTCGACCGGGTGCCGGTGCTCCGGCCCGGCCAGATCCGCCACGGCTCCGACAACAAGGTCGAGTCCGAGCGCGCCGAGTTCGCCCTCGACCTGGCGCGCCGCGGCCGGAAGGTCGCGGTCGTCTCCGGCGGCGACCCGGGCGTCTTCGCCATGGCCACCGCCGTCCTGGAGGTCGCCTGCGAGCCGGAGTACGCGGACGTCCCCGTCCGGGTCCTCCCCGGGGTGACCGCCGCCAACGCGGCGGCCGCCGCAGCGGGCGCCCCCCTCGGCCACGACTACGCCACGATCTCCCTCTCCGACCGGCTCAAGCCGTGGGACGTCATCGAGGCCCGGCTCCGCGCCGCCGCCTCCGCCGACCTGGTCATCGCCCTCTACAACCCGGGCTCCCGCTCCCGCACCCACCAGGTGGCCGCCGCCCGCGACCTCCTGCTCGAACTGCGCTCCCCGGAGACCCCCGTGGTCGTCGCCCGCGACGTCGGCGGCCCCGAGCAGTCCGTCCGGGTCCTCACCCTGAAGACCCTGGAACCCTCCGAGGTCGACATGCGCACCCTCCTCCTCGTCGGCTCCTCCCAGACCCGCGCCGTCACCCGCGCCGACGGCCACACCATCGCCTGGACCCCGCGGCGGTACGGCTGAGCGAGCCCGCCGCTAGGAGGACGTGCGGGTGAAGGTGCCCAGCCCCTCCTGGTCCAGGTACTCGACGCGGACGGTCCTCCCGTCGGGGGAGAACGTCACGCCGGTGAGACCGACGGCGTTCTCCCCTCGCGTCGGGAAGCTGAACGTGTCGCCGGAGTAGTGCGTCAGCCGGTACGTCTGGGGCTCCGGCCCCAGACGCAGCACCAGGCCGCCGTCGTCCTCGGCCACCGTCATCCGCCCGTAGTAGTCATTGGTGTACGTGCCGGCGTACGCGTCGGCGGACTTCGCGGCGGAGGCGTCGGCCGGCGGATGGGCGTAGTCCGTCGGCGACCGGCCGGCGTCCGCCTCCTGCTCGTAGAGCGCGTTGACGAGCGGCATCCAGTCCCGGCTGGGCTTCCCCTCCTGCGCGGTGTCGAAGAAGTCCAGGGCGACCGCGTCCGCGACGCCGACCGGCGACCCGTTCGTGAGGACGACGATCCCCAGCTCCTCGCCCGGCAGCATCGTCACGTTGGTGTGGGCGCCCTCCGCGAACGCGCCGGTGTGCGACAGCCTCAGCCGGCCCTCGTCGTCGTACGACACGTTCCAGCCGAGTCCGTAGAAGCCGGTCCTGCCCGCCGGCGCCCGTGCCGGGGAGGACACGGCCTCGGGGTGATGGGTCAGTTCGAGCGCCTCCGCGTCGACGATCCGCCGACCGTCCAGCGTCCCGTCCCCCAGCTGCAGCCGCAGCCACACCGCCATGTCCCGCGCCGACGAACTCACCCCGCCGGCCGGCGACTGGGCGTCCGGGTCCCGCACGTAGCGCGCCTTCCACGTCCCGTCGGGCTCCTTCACGTGCCCCACGGCCCGGTCGGGGTTCTCCTCGAAGTCCCGGAAGCTCGAACTGGTGTCGTTCATCCCCGCCGGCCGGTACAGCGTGTCCTCGGCGAGCTTCTCCCACGCCACGCCCTTCTCCGCGGCGACGGCCTCCGCCGCCCCCGTCAGACCGAAGTTCGTGTACGCGTAACTCGCCCGGAACGGCGCCAGCGGCTCGTACCGCAGGTGCGCCAGGACGTAGTCCCGGTCGTACCCCAGGTCCTCCAGCAGGTCCCCCGCGTGGTCCGGCAGCCCGCTCCGGTGGGAGAACAGGTCCGCGACCGTCATGTGCGAGGTCACCCACGGGTCCTTCAGCCGGAACTCCGGCAGCTCCGGCGCCACCGGCTTCTGCCAGCCCTCCGTCCCCACCGCACCCGACACGATCGTCGACGCGATCGGCTTCGAGACGGACGCCAGCTGGAACACGGTGTCCGCGTCCACCCGGGCCGGCTTGCCCGCCTCCCGCACCCCGTAGCCCTTGAGGTGCACCACCTTGCCCTGGTACACCACCGCGACGGACACCCCCGGTACCCCGGTCCGTTTCATCATCGCCGCGACGTCCGCGTCGAGCCGCCCGACGGCCCGTTCCACGTCCGCCCGGTCGAGGACCGGTGGCGGCTGCGCGGGGGGCGGCTCGGGCGTCGGCGAGGGGGAGGGGCCCGGAGCGGCGCCCATCAGCGCCACGAGCCCCGCCGTGGCCAGCCACCGGACGGTACCCACCCCCTCATTGAACGCCCGGCGGAACCCGCTGTCGCGTCGGGGAACCGGCCGGGCGGCCCCGGGCCGGGACGGGCCGAGGTCAGCGGATACGGCGCTCCCGCCACTGGGTGGCGACCCACGCGGCGGCCTCCTCGGGGGTCGTCGCCGTCGGGATGCCGTGTGGGACCGGGGGGCGGCGGACGAGGACGACCGGGAGGCCGGCCTCGCGGGCTGCGGTGAGTTTGGGGGCGGTGGCGGCGCCGCCGCTGTCCTTGGTGACCACGACGTCGATCCGCCGGCGGGCGAGGACGTCCCGTTCGCCGTCCAGGGTGAAGGGGCCCCGGTCGAGGAGGATCTCGCTGCGGGCCGGGGCCGGGGTGTCGGGGGCGTCGACCGAGCGGACGAGGAACCACTGGGGGCAGGCGGCGAAGGCCGCGAGGCCCATGCGGCCGGTGGTGAGGAAGACCCGGTCGCCCAGGCCGTCGAGGGCCCGGGCCGCCTCCTCCAGGGAGGCGACGGAACGCCAGTCGTCGCCCTCCCCCGGGACCCAGCCGGGACGCCGGAGCGCCAGCAGGGGAACATGGGCGGTGGCGGCCGCCCGGGCCGCGTGGAAACTCATGCGCTCGGCGAAGGGGTGGGTGGCGTCGATGACCGTGTCCACGGCGTGCTCGGCCAGCCACGCCGCCAGCCCGTCGGCGCCGCCGAACCCGCCGATCCGCACCTCCCCCTCCGGCAGCCGGGGGTTCGCCACCCGCCCCGCGAGGGAACTGGTGACGCGGACCCGGCCGTGCAGCAGCCCGGCGAGCGCGCGGGCCTCGGAGGTCCCGCCGAGAATGAGTACGTGCACAGGAGCCTCTTCGTGACTTCAGGCGGCGGGCGTGAGGCCCAACTCAAGCACACCGGTCTCCGCCCGGGCTGGACGACCGGTGCCTGCGCGACGGCGGCGACGACGGCCGCGTACACGGCCCTGCTCACCGGCGACTTCCCGGACCCGGTGACGATCACGCTGCCGAAGGGGCAGACCCCGGCGTTCGCGCTCGCCGGCGAGCGGCTCACGGAGGGGACGGCGATGGCGGCCGTGGTCAAGGACGCCGGCGACGACCCGGACGTCACCCACGGCGCCGTGATCCGCTCGACGGTGCGGCTGCTGCCGCCCGGCTCGGGCGTCGTCTTCCGGGCGGGCGAGGGCGTCGGCACGGTCACCCTGCCGGGGCTGCCGCTGGAGGTCGGCGAACCCGCCATCAACCCCGTGCCCCGGCAGCTGATGCGCGAGCACGTGGCCGCGGTGGCCGCCCGGCACGGCGCGCCCGGCGACGTCGAGGTCACCGTCTCCGTGGACGACGGCGCCGAGATCGCCCGCTCCACCTGGAACCCCCGGATCGGCATCCTCGGCGGCCTGTCGATCCTCGGCACCACGGGCGTCGTCGTGCCGTACTCGTGCTCCGCCTGGATCGACTCGATCCGCCGCGGCGTGGACGTGGCCCGCGCCGGCGGCCTGACCCATGTCGCCGGCTGCACGGGCTCCACCTCCGAGCGCACGGTCGCGGGCCTCTACGACCTGCCGGAGATCGCCCTCCTCGACATGGGCGACTTCGCGGGCGCCGTCCTGAAGTACGTCCGCCGCCATCCCGTCGACCGGCTGACCCTCTGCGGCGGCTTCGCCAAGCTCTCCAAGCTGGCCGCCGGCCACCTCGACCTGCACTCCGCCCGCTCGCAGGTCGACAAGCCGTTCCTGGCGGACCTGGCCCGCACGGGCGGCGCGCCGGAGGCGCTCGCCGCCGAGGTCGCCGGGGCCAACACCGGCCTCGCGGCCCTGCGGCTCTGCGAGGCCGCCGGCGTCCCCCTCGGCGATCTGG
This sequence comes from Streptomyces sp. NPDC104202, assembly GCF_055584185.1. NCBI lineage: Bacteria > Bacillati > Actinomycetota > Actinomycetes > Kitasatosporales > Streptomycetaceae > Streptomyces > Streptomyces sp. NPDC104202. The sequence goes on from NZ_JBVJMN010000005.1 coordinate 75,592, forward strand.
TCGCCGCCCGCGCCCGCGACGAGGCCCTCGCCGTGCTCCGCGGCGCCCCGGTCGCGGTCGACGTCGTCTGCATCGACCGCGCGGGCGCGGTGGTGGGCCGCGCGGCGCCGAAGGGGCCGGGCGGCGGGTGAGTCAGGCGGCGGGGTAGCCGATCTCGGCGATGTCCTCCGCGAGGTCGGCGAGGGTCACAGCGGGGTTGAGGGCGGCGACGACCTCGGGCGTGAGGGGCCGCAGGGCGAGGACGTGGCGGACGGCTCCGAGGTCGACGGGGGTCTCGTAGCAGTCGGACGCCCAGGTGGCGTAGGCCGTCGCCGAACGGTCCGTGAGCAGCCGGAGGAACACGCCGGAGCCGTCCGGGTCGGTGCGGCCGTCCACGTCGGGGTACTCGACGGGGCCGGTGCGCCAGGCGGTGTCCGCGGTCTCGCGCCACAGGCAGGCGGTGGTCACGTGGACCCCGTCCTCGTCGGTGAAGGCGGGCTCGGTCAGGTACTCGCGGAAGACGTCGGGGACGCCGTCGAGCACGCCGGGCCAGGTCGTCCCGTCGGCGAGCGGCCCGTAGGGGCTGAGCGGGGACTCGTGGTCGAAGACGCGGGCGAAGGCCCCGGCGGGGGAGAGGACGATGGTGTACTCGCCGCCCGAGCCGTCCTTCATCGACGCCAGCTGCTCGTGCTCCGACCAGTGGGCGTCGAAGGAGTAGGCGCGGCTCTCCCACTCGGGGCAGAGCACGGCTTCCAGCATCGCGAGCCCTCGGCTGTGGTCGCGCAGTTCCTCGATGCCCGGCAGCGCCCGGGCGACGTCGTAGACGGTCACGGGTCCATTCAAGACGGTGGCACCGACATGCGCGTCCCCGCCCCCGAACCTAGGCTCGACAGCGCAGGGACCCCCACGGAAAGGGAGGAATCGCCATGGCGAAGCGCGGCAACAAGAAGCGGGCGCGCAAGAAGAAGAAGGCGAACCACGGCAAGCGGCCGAACGCCTGAGTCGTGACGGTGACGGAGGCCGGACCCGTGTGGGGGTCCGGCCGTCGTCGTGCCGGGGTGCGGGGCCCGGTCAGCAGGCGTGGCGGTCGCGGGCCGGGTCGTAGAGGTGGCTGTCGCGGAACTCGGAGGCGGCGAGGGTGCGGCCGACGAGGATGACGGCCGTCCTGGTGATGCCGGCGTCCTTCACCTGGCCGGCGATGTCCTCCAGGGTGCCGCGCAGGACGAGCTCGTCGGGGCGGCTGGCCATGGCGACGACGGCGGCGGGGCAGTCGGTGCCGTAGTGCGGGACGAGCTCGGAGACGATCCGGTCGACGTAGCGGGCGCCGAGGTGGAGGACGAGCAGGGCGCCGCTGCGGCCGAGGGTGGCCAGGTCCTCGCCCTCGGGCATGGGCGTGGCCTGCTGGGCGATGCGGGTGAGGATGACGGTCTGGCCGACGGTGGGGACGGTGAGTTCCCGCTTGAGCGCGGCGGCGGCGGCCGCGAAGGCCGGGACGCCGGGGACGACCTCGTAGGGGATGCCGAGGGCGTCGAGGCGGCGCATCTGCTCGGCGACCGCGCTGAAGACGGACGGGTCGCCGGAGTGGAGCCGGGCCACGTCGTGGCCGGCGGCGTGGGCGGCGGCGATCTCGTCGACGATCCGGTCGAGGTCGAGGTCGGCGGTGTCGACGAGCGTGGCGTCCGGGGGGCACTCGGCGAGCAGTTCGGCGGGGACGAGGGAGCCGGCGTAGAGGCAGACGCCGCACGCCGCCAGGGTCCGCGCGCCGCGGACGGTGATGAGGTCGGCCGCGCCGGGGCCCGCTCCGATGAAGTAGACGGTCATGCTTCCTCTTCCTGCGGCACGGATTCGTGCGTCACGGGTTCCTTGGTCACGGACCACTGGGTGACGGGCATCGCCTGGCGCCAGCCGGTGAAGCCGCCGACGGGCACGGCGGCGGAGACCGCGAGCCGGATCAGTTCGCCGCCGTGGCGGCGGTACCGGTCGGCGAGCAGCGCCTCGGACTCCAGGGTCACGGTGTTGGCGACGAGCCGGCCGCCGGCGGGGAGCGCGTCCCAGCAGGCGTCGAGCAGGCCGGGGGCGGTCAGGCCGCCGCCGATGAAGACGGCGTGGGGGGTGGGCAGCCCGGCGAGGGCGGCGGGCGCGGGCCCGGTGACGACGCGCAGGGCGGGGACGCCGAGGGCGTCGGCGTTGCGGGTGATGCGGGCGGCGCGTTCCGGGGACCTCTCGACGGCGATCGCCCGGCAGGAGCGGTGGGTGCGCATCCATTCGACGCCGATGGAGCCGGAGCCGCCGCCGACGTCCCAGAGGAGTTCGCCGGGGGCGGGGGCGAGGGCGGCGAGGGTGGCGGCCCGCACGTACCGCTTGGTGAGCTGGCCGTCGTGGTCGTACGCGGCGTCGGGGAGGCCGGGGGCGGCGCCGAGCCGCAGGGTGCCGGGGTCGCGCACGCAGTCGAGGGCGAGGACGTGGAGGGCGTCGGTCCGTTCGTGGGGCCAGTCGGCCGCGGGGGCGTCGAGGATCCGTTCGCGGGGGCCGCCGAGCTGTTCCAGGACGCGGACGCGGGTGCCGCCCCAGCCGGTGGTGCGGAGGTACGCGGCGACGTCGGCGGGGGTGCCGGGGCCTTCGCCGAGGACGAGGACCCGGCGGCCGGGGTGGAGGACGGCGGCGAGGGCGGCGAGGGGCCGGGCGACGAGGGAGACGGTCTCGACGTCCTCCAGGGCCCAGCCGAGGCGGGCGCAGGCGTGGGAGACGGAGGAGGGGTGGGGGTGGACGCGGAGGCGGTCGGCGCCGGCGGTCTCGGCGAGGGTGCGGGCGATGCCGTAGAAGGAGGGGTCTCCGCTGGCGAGGACGGCGATCGCGCGGCCTTCGTGGGCGGCGAGGAGGCCGGGGACGGCGGGCCGGAGGGGCGAGGGCCAGGCGATCCGTTCGCCGGGGCAGTCGGCGGGGTCCAGGAGGGCGAGCTGGCGGGGGGCGCCGAGGAGGACCTCGGCGGCGCGCAGGACGCGGCGGGAGGCTTCGGGGAGCCCGTCCCAGCCGTCCGCGCCGATTCCGACGACCGATATCGCACTCGCACCGTTCACGCCGCCGAACTCTACGGGAGTGGCCGGCGGGGCCTGCCGCGCGGTCGCTCCGGGCGGAATAGGGGGAGGGGGTGCACCGTTGGACGTGATGGTTTAAGATTCAACCAACAAGCCGCGAGGCACCGCACCGCGAGAGGTGAGCACGATGCAGTTCGGGATCTTCACCGTCGGCGACGTGACGACCGACCCCACCACCGGCCGCACCCCCACCGAGCACGAGCGCATCAAGAACACCGTCGCCATCGCGCTCAAGGCCGAGGAGGTCGGCCTGGACGTCTTCGCGACCGGCGAGCACCACAACCCGCCGTTCGTGCCGTCCTCCCCCACCACCCTCCTCGGGCACATCGCGGCCCGCACCGAGAACCTGATCCTCTCCACGTCCACGACGCTGATCACCACCAACGACCCGGTGAAGATCGCCGAGGACTACGCGACCCTCCAGCACCTCGCCGACGGCCGCGTGGACCTGATGATGGGCCGCGGCAACACCGGCCCGGTCTACCCGTGGTTCGGCCAGGACATCCGGCAGGGCATCCCGCTCGCCATCGAGAACTACGCGCTCCTCCACAGGCTGTGGAGGGAGGACGTGGTCGACTGGGAGGGGAAGTTCCGCTCCGCGCTGCAGAGCTTCACCTCCACGCCCCGCCCGCTCGACGGCGTCCCGCCGTTCGTCTGGCACGGCTCCATCCGCTCGCCCGAGATCGCCGAGCAGGCCGCGTACTACGGCGACGGCTTCTTCGCGAACCACATCTTCTGGCCCAAGCAGCACACCGAGAAGATGGTCCGCCTCTACCGGCAGCGGTACGCGCACTACGGCCACGGCACCCCCGAGCAGGCCGTCGTCGGCCTCGGCGGCCAGGTCTTCCTGCGCAGGAACTCGCAGGACGCCGTACGCGAGTTCCGCCCCTACTTCGACAACGCCCCCGTCTACGGCCACGGCCCGTCCCTGGAGGAGTTCTCCCGGGAGACGCCGCTGACCGTCGGCTCCCCGCAGGAGGTCATCGAGCGCACCCTCTCCTTCCGCGACTACGTGGGCGACTACCAGCGCCAGCTGTTCCTGGTCGACCACGCCGGGCTGCCCCTCAAGACCGTCCTGGAGCAGCTCGACCTCCTCGGCGAGGAGGTCGTCCCGGTGCTGCGCAAGGAGTTCGCCGCCCTGCGTCCGGCCGGAGTGCCGGAGACCGCCCCGCTCCACCCCGCCGTCACCCGCACCACCGAGGAGGTCTGAACCATGCAGACGTTGAAGCTGGTCGCCGTCTCCGCCGGACTCAGCTCGCCCTCCTCCACCCGGCTGCTCGCCGACCGGCTGCTCCAGGCGGCCCGCTACCGGCTCGCCGAGCAGGAGTACGCCGTCGACGTCCAGGTGGTCGAACTGCGCGACCTAGCCCTCGACATCGCGAAGAACCTCGTCACCGGCTTCCCCTCGGAGCGGCTCCAGGAGGCCGTCGACGCGGTGACCGGCGCGGACGGGGTCGTCGCGGTGACCCCGGTCTTCACGGCCTCGTACAGCGGGCTGTTCAAGTCGTTCTTCGACCTGATCGACCCGGCCGCGCTGACCGGCACCCCGGTCCTGATCGGGGCGACCGGCGGCACCGCCCGCCACTCGCTGGTCCTGGACCACGCCCTGCGCCCGCTCTTCGCCTACCTGCGCGCGCTGACCGTGCCGACCGCCGTCTACGCGGCCTCGGAGGACTGGGGTTCGGACGGCGACGCGTACACCCAGGGCCTGCCCGCCCGGATCACACGGGCCGGCCAGGAGCTGGCCGACGCGGTCGCGGCGCGGCCGGCGCGGCCGTCCGACGAGGACGAGGTCGTCCCCTTCGAGCGGCAGCTGGCCGACCTTCGCCTTGATTGATCCCTTTTGTTACGTTGGGGGCGGATCGTTTTGATGTGCCGTACAACGAACGGAGGTCGGCGATGGCCGGCAGGATCGTGGTGGGCGTCGACGGATCGGCGCCCTCCCTCAAGGCGCTGAGGTGGGCGGCCGCACAGGCCGCCCTGACCGGGGACTCGCTGCAGACGGTGATCAGCTGGGAGTACCCGGCCTCCTGGGCGACGCTGATGCCGGGCCCGATCCCGGAGTTCGACCCGGAGCAGCTCGCCCGGCAGATCCTCGCCGAGTCCCTGGACAAGGTCCTCGACCCGGCGGTCGCCGCCGCGGCCACCCGGACGGTCGTCGGCGGGAACGCCCCGCAGGCTCTCCTCGACGCGGCGAAGGGCGCGAGCCTGCTCGTCGTCGGCGACCGCGGCTACAGCGGCTTCAGGGCGGCGATGCTGGGCTCGGTCTCCTCCCACGTCACCCAGCACGCGACGTGCCCGGTGGTGGTCGTGCGCGGCGAGACCGACGGCGCCGACGAGTCCGCCTGACCGGCGGGCGGGACGCCGCGCCCGGGCACCCGCACACCGTGCGCCGGTCCGCCGCCGGGAGCATGATGCCCTCATGGACATCAAGCTGGAACTGATCGGCGTGCCCGTCACCGACATCGACCGGGCCAAGGCGTTCTACGAGCGGGTCGGGTTCCACACCGACCACGACATCCCGGTGAGCGAGGACATCCGCTTCGTGCAGATGACCCCGCCGGGCTCGGCCTGCTCGATCGCCTTCGGCAAGGGCATCACGGAGATGGCCCCGGGATCCCTGGACAACATGCAGGTCGTCGTCGCGGACATCGAGGAGGCCCATGCCGACCTCACCGCCCGGGGCGTGGAGGTCGGCGCGATCGACGACCAGCCCTGGGGGTCGTTCGTCTACTTCGCCGACCCGGACGGCAACCGATGGGCGGTCCAGCAGACCACCCCGCGGGGCAAGTGACCCCGCCCTACCTGCGGTTGTAGAGCCGCATCGTCACCGCGCCGAAGACGGCCACGAAGAGCGCGGACCAGCCCAGGGTCCAGGCGACCTCGACGCCCGGCCACTCCCCCGCCATCAGTTCCCGCACCGCCGTGGCGAGGTGGGTGACCGGGTTGTTGTTGACGAACGCCTGGAGCCAGCCCGGCATCGTGCTCGGGTCGACGAAGACGTTCGACAGGAACGTCAGCGGGAAGATCACCATCATCGAGACGCCCATGACGGACTTCTCGCTGCGCAGCAGCAGCCCGAACATGGTCCAGATCCACGAGAACGAGAACGAGAACACCAGCAGCAGCACGACCCCGAGCGCCACGCCGACGACCCCGCCGTCCGGCCGGTAGCCGATGAGGATGCCGACCGTCAGCATCACGGCCGAGGCGATCAGATAGCGCACGACGTCGCCGAGGAGGTAGCCGACCATCGGCGCGGGCCGCCAGATCGGCAGCGTCCGGAAGCGGTCGAAGACGCCCTTCTCGATGTCGGTGTTGACGGAGATACCGGTGTACATCGTGATCATCACGACGCTCATCACCAGGATGCCGGGCAGCAGGAACTGGATGTACGAGGAGACCGAACCGGCCAGCGCGCCCCCGAAGAGGTAGGTGTACATCACCACCATCATGATCGGGAACGCCGTCACGTCGAACAGCTGCTCCGGCACGTGCTTGATCTTGAGCATGGCCCGCCAGCCGAAGGTCATCGAGGCGGAGAGGGCGCTCGGGCGCGGCGGGCGGGAGCGTCCCACGAGCAGCGCGGCCAGTTCGTCGGCCCGGGGGGCGACGAACTCCGCGGTGTCGGCGGCCCGTTTGTCCTTGCCGGTGGTGACGGTGGTCATGCCGTCGTTCCCTTCCTGTCCGTCAGCGCCAGGAACACCTCGTCGAGGCTGGGCTGTCCGAGCGCGAAGTCGTCGACGGTGATCCCGGCGCGGGCGAGTTCCGCGAGCGCCCGGGCGGCCTGTTCGGCGGCTCCGAGGTCCGTGCCGTGGCCGTCGACGGTGGCGGTGAGCGCGACCGGGTCGGGGTCGAGCTGGACGCCGGACCCGAGCGCCGCCCCGAGGACCCGCTCGGCCGCCGGCCGCTGTCCGGCGTCCCGCAGCCGCACGTGGACCGATCCGGAGCCGACGGACGCCTTCAGCTCGCCCTTGGTGCCCTCCGCGATCACCTTGCCGTGGTCGATGACGGCGATCCGGGAGGCCAGCCGGTCCGCCTCGTCGAGGTACTGGGTGGTGAGCATGACGGTGGTGCCCTGGGCGACCACCGCGCGGACGATGTCCCAGACCTGGTTGCGGCTGCGCGGGTCGAGCCCGGTCGTGGGTTCGTCGAGGAAGAGCAGGTCGGGGGTGTTGAGGATGGACGCGGCGATGTCGATGCGGCGCCGCATGCCGCCCGAGTAGTTCTTGACCTGCCGGTCGGCGGCCTCCTCCAGGCCGAAGGCCGTGAGCAGCTGCGCGGAGCGTTCGCGGGCGGCGGGGCGGCCGTGGCCGAGGAGCCGGCCCAGCAGGACGAGGTTCTCGGTGCCGGTCAGGTCCTCGTCGACGGAGGCGTACTGGCCGGTGAGGCTGACGCGGCCGCGCACGGCGTCGGCGTCGGCGACGACGTCCTGGCCGAAGACGCGGGCCCGGCCGGCGTCGGGGCGGAGCAGGGTCGCGAGCATCTTCACCGCGGTGGTCTTCCCGGCGCCGTTGGGCCCCAGGACCCCGTAGACGCTGCCGGCGGGGACCCGCAGGTCGACGCCGTCGACGGCGCGGTTGGTGCCGAAGACCTTGACCAGGCCCTCGGTCTCGATGGCGAGGTCGGTCATCCCGTCTCCTCCCGGAGGCCGCTCCTCCCAGTCTCCGTCGGCCCGCACGGTCCCGCCAGGCCGGATGCGGCGGGGCGGGGCCGGGCGGACGCGGCGGGGGAGGGGCTCAGTAGGGCGCGGGGCGGCCCTGGGCGTCCTCGTGCGTGTAGTAGACGTAGTAGGCACCGACCGCGTTGACCGCGCCGAACGCGAGGCCGAGGCCGCTGGAGGACAGGATGCTGGCGTCGGAGAGGCTGAAGAGGAACCCGACCGCGACGCCGGACAGGACGCCCCACGCGGCGGCGTGCAGTTCGCGGGGGAGGCGGCGGCCGTGCCGGTGGAGCGTGCGGATCCCCACCGCGAGGACGATCGCGGAGATCAGGCCGAGCCACAGCTGGCCCAGCGTGGTCGGGCCGCCGTGCCGGGCGACGGTGGCGGCGTAGAGGCCGTAGAGGACACCGACGGCGACCGGACCGGCCCAGCCGTGGGTGGTGATCCGGCGCCCGGCGGGCGCCGCTGCGTGTGCGGCCATGGCAGGAGCTCCTTCGTCTCTCGCCCCCCTGGTCCCGCACCCTCCAGGGCACACCCGCGCCCGGCGGCCCGCAAGTGGATCAGCCGGGGGGCGCGCCGGGTTCGTCCGCCAGCGCCGCGAGCCGGGCGAGGGCCGCGTCGAGGACCTCGCGGGGCGGCGAGGCGAGGCCGACGCGGACGGCGTCCGGGGCCGATCCGGGGCCGACGGCGAAGGCGCTGCCCGGGGTGACGGCGACGCCCGCGCGGGCGGCCGCGGCGGCCGCGAAGGTCTCGGCCCGCCAGGGTGCGGGCAGCTCCCACCAGCAGAAGTAGGCGTGCGGCGAGGTGCGCACCGCGTGGCCGCCGAGCCGGCGCCGGACGAGGGCGTGCCGGGCGCGCGTCTCGGCCCGTTTGGCGGCGGCGGCCTCGGTGACGGTGCCGTCGTCCGCCCAGCGGGTGGCGGCCGCGAGGGCGAGGCCGCCGGCGGTCCAGGCCCCGGAGCGCAGGGCGTCGGCGACGGCGGCGCGCAGGGGCCCGGGGACGACGAGGTAGCCGACGGTGAGGCCGGGGGCGAGGCGCTTGGAGAGGCTGTCCACGAGGAGGACGCGTTCGGGGGCGTGGGCGGCGAGCGGGGCGGGCGCGTCGGGCAGGAGGAAGGCCCAGGTGGTGTCCTCGACGGCGGTCAGGTCGAGGCCGCGGAGCCGTTCGGCGAGTGCGGCCCGGCGCTCCTCGCCCGCGGTGGCGGAGAGCGGGTTGTGCAGGGTCGGCTGGAGGTAGACGGCGGCGAGCGGCGTGGCCCGGTGGGCGGCCGCGAGCGCGTCGGGGCGGACGCCCTCGTCGTCGAGGGCGAGCGGCACGAGCCGGATGCCGAGGCGTTCGGCGACGGCTTTGACCAGCGGGTACGTGAGGGCTTCGACGCCCAGCCGGCCGCCGGGCGGAACGAGGGCGGAGAGCGCGGCGGCGAGGGCCTGCCGGCCGTTGCCGGCGAAGAGGACGCGCTCGGGGTCGGGCGTCCAGCCGGGCCGGGCGAGGACGCCGGCGGCGGCCTCGCGGGCCCGGGGGGTGCCGGTGGCGGCGGCGGGTCCGGAGACGGCCTCGGCGAGGACGTCGGGCCGGGAGAGTGCGGTGAGCGCGCGGGCCATCAGCTCCGACTGGCCGGGCGCGACGGGGTAGTTCAGCTGGAGGTCGACGGGGGCGGTGCCGGTCGCCTCGGCGAGGGCGGGTCCGGGCAGCGGGGGCGCGGCGCGGACGAAGGTGCCGCGGCCGACCTCGCCGACGACCAGGCCGCGGCGGGCGAGTTCGCCGTAGACCCGGATCGCGGTGGAGTTGGCGATGCCGTGGCGGCGGGCGAAGACCCGCTGCGGCGGGAGCCGGTCGCCGGGCCGCAGCCGCCCGTCGCGCACGGCGGCCTCGACGCGGTCCGCGATCCTGCGGTACTCGTCCACCGGGAACCTCCCCATTGCACCGAGAGCAAAGATCTTATTGCACCGATCCGATGGCGCTGCCTAGCCTTTCCGCATGCCCCCCTTCCCCACCGCCCACGCCGGGACCCACTACGAGGACCGGGGCTCGGGCCCCGCCCTCCTGCTGGTCCACGGCCACCCCTTCGACCACACCATGTGGCGGCCGCAGATCGACCGCTTCTCCCGCACCCACCGGGTCGTCGCCCCCGACCTGCGCGGCTACGGCGCCACCCCGCTGGGCCCGTCGACCGGCCGCACCGGCCTCGACGACTTCGCCGAGGACCTCGTCGCCCTCCTCGACCGCCTGGGCATCGAGGAGTGCGTCCTCGCCGGCCTCTCCATGGGCGGCCAGATCGCCATGGAGTTCTACCGCCGCCACCCGGGCCGGGTCCGCGGCCTCGTCCTCGCCGACACCTTCCCCGCCGCCGAGACCGAGGACGGCAGGAAGGCCAGGAACGCCATGGCCGACCGGCTGCTCGCCGAGGGCATGCGCGGATACGCCGACGAGGTCCTGGACCGGATGGTCGCCCCGTACAACCCGCACGCCGCCGGCCACGTCCACCGCATGATGTGCGCGACCGACCCGGTCGCCGCGGCCGCCGCCCTGCGCGGACGGGCCGAGCGCCCCGACTACCGCGAGACCCTCGCCGCGGCGGCCGTGCCCGCACTCGTCGTGGTCGGCCGGGACGACACGTACACCCCGGTCGCGGACGCGGAGGAGATGCACGCCCTGCTCCCTGACGCGACGCTGGTCGTCGTCGAGCGGGCCGCGCACCTGCCGAACCTGGAGCGGACCGAGGAGTTCGACGCGGCGCTCGACCGCTTCCTGCGTTCACTCGACCGGCCCAGCTGAACGGTCGCGACCGCGCGCGTGCTCCCACGATGGGGACATGAGCCAGAACACCGCGCCCCGCCCGCCGGGGACCAAGCAGAGCACCTCGGGGGCCTGGGCCGCCGGCGGCACCCTCTTCGCCGGCGTCCTCATGCTCGTCACCGGATTCATGGACATCTTCCAGGGCATCGCCGGTATCGCCGAGGACGACGTCTACACCCGGGTCGGCGACTACGTCTTCAAGTTCGACCTCACCACCTGGGGCTGGATCCACCTCTGCCTCGGCGTCGTCATCGCCGTCGCGGGCTTCGGCATCCTCAAGGGCGCCGAGTGGGGCCGCGTCGCCGGCATCGCGCTCGCCTCGCTCAACGTCCTCTTCCAGTTCCTCTTCCTGCCCTACCAGCCGTGGTGGGCGCTCTTCTCCATGGCCGTCTCGATCTTCGTGATCTGGGCGCTCGCCACGGACGAGGCGTACGGCACGGACGAGACCCTCTGAGGGGCGGCACGTGAACCGCACGAGACGCACCACCGCCCTCGCGCTCGCCGCCGCCGCGCTCCTCGCGATCAGCGGCTGCGACTCCGCCAAGGAAGCGGCCGGCGACATCGTCTCCTCCGCCACGGCGGCGGCCGCCTCCGCCGCCCAGGAGAAGATGAACGAGGTCAAGGACGGGGTGAACGCCACCGGCGACGTCAGCGCCGGCACCCCCACCGCCGACGGGGACCGCACGGTCGCCGAGATCACCGCGACCAACCCCAAGGACAAGGCCGCCGACTACACGGTCATGGTCAACTTCCGTGACGCCGAAGGGAACCTGCTCGACGCGGTCGTCCTGAACATCGACGGCGTCGAACCGGGGAAGTCCAAGTCCGGTACCGCGCGCAGCAACCGGACCCTCGACGGTGCCACCAAGGCGGAGATCTCGCAGGCCCTGCGACACTGAGGGACGTGGACCGAGTCCTTGCCGCCATACCCGCGCCCGAGCCCGCACCCGAGCCCGGGGCCGTACGCCCGCACGGGCCCCTGCCGGACACCGCGTCCCCGGCCCCCGGGCCGCCCCTCCGGCCCAGGCACCGCCTCCTCGCCTGGGCCGCCGGGCTGCTCCTGGCCGCACCCGCCCTCGTCGCCGGCAGCCGGCTGCTCGACACCGACGCGACCACCCCCGTCACCCAGCTCCTCTCCCTCCTCCCCTGGCTCGCCGTCCCCGCCGGCCTCGCGCTGCTCCTCGCCGCCGCCGCCCGCCGCCGCGGGCTCTCCCTCGCCGCCGCCGTCGTCCTCGGCGCCGTCGCCTGGAGCTCACTGCCCTCCCCGCCGCGGCCCGCCGTCCCCGAGGGGCCGGCGCTCGCGCACGTCAGGGTCCTCGCCTCCAACGTCGAGTTCGGCCAGGGCACCCGGTCGCTGGCCGCGCTGGTCCGGCGGGAGCACCCCCAGCTCGTCTTCGTCTCGGAGTGCGACCGCGCCTGCCGCCGGACCCTGATCACGGCCTTCGCCGACGAACTCCCCCACTACGCGGCCGTGGAGGCCGAGGGCTCCGAGGGCTCCGTGGTGCTCAGCGCCTTCCCGCTGCGGGACTGGCGGATGATCCCGGCCACCATGGGCATGCCCGGCGCGACCGCCGACATCGCCGGCGTCCCCGTCGACGTCCAGCTCGCCCACCCGATGCCGCCCCTCCCCCACCAGGTGTCCCTGTGGAAGCGGGAACTCGGCCGGGTCGCGGACGTCGCCGCGCGGCGGACCGGCCCCGCCCTGATCGCCGGCGACTTCAACGCCTCCCAGGACCACGCCGCCTTCCGCGCCGTCCTCGCCGCCGGACGCCTGAGCGACGCGGCCCGGTCGACGGGCGCGAGCCGCACCCCCACCTGGCCGATGGAAGGCCCCCTGCCGCCCTTCGTCCAGATCGACCACGTCCTGGTCAGCGACGACTTCGCCGTCCGCGACGTGCGCTTCCTCGGCGTCGCCGGCTCCGACCACCGCGCCGTCCTCACCGATCTCGACCTGCGCGGCGGGCGCTGATCCGCCACGCTGGAAGGCATGGACAACGAGGACATCCTGGACGACATCGGCGCCCTCGTCGAGGAGGAACGCACCCTGCGCCGGCGCACGGGCGGTCTCCTCCCCGAGGAACGCGCCCGCCTCGCCGACCTGGAGGTGCGCCTCGACCAGTGCTGGGACCTGCTGCGGCAGCGCCGCGCCAAGGCCGAGTTCGGCGAGGACCCGGACACCGCCGCGCTGCGCCCCGCCTCCGAGGTCGAGTCGTACCGGAACTGAGCCCCGCCCGGCCCGCGACCACGCCTGACGGGCCGCCGCGGCCCAGTACGTTGGGCGCATGGCACGCCCCGACCGGTCCGTACGGCTCACCCCGCCCGCCTGGCTCACCGCCGGGCTGAAGCCCGCCCCGACGCCCGTCCCGTGGGCCGCCGTCGTCCGCTCCTCCGTCGCCCTCTCCGCCCCCCTGGCCGTGGGACTGGCCGCCGGGCAGCCCGCGTACGGCGCGCTGGTCTCCATGGGCGCCCTGTCCGGGGTCATCGGGGACACCGCCGACGCCTACCGGATGCGGATCTTCAACATCGCGGTGCCCCAGCTCTTCGGCGCGCTCGGCGTGACCCTGGGAACCCTCGTCTTCGGCCACGGCTGGGTCGCCGTCGGCGTGCTCACCCTCGTCGCGCTCGTCTCCGGGATGATCTCGTCGATCGGCGCCGTCGCCTCCGTGTCCGGACTGCTGCTCCTGCTCAACTGCGTGGTCGGCGCGGGCCTCCCGATGCCGGGCCCCTGGTGGAAGGCGCCGCTGCTGCTCACCCTCGGCGGCCTGTTCGTCCTCGTCCTCACCCTCCTCGGCTGGCCCCTGCGCCGTGCCGCCCCCGAACGCGCCGCGGTCGCCGCGACCTACCGCTCCCTCGCCGCGCTGTACGAGGCCACCGGAACCCCCGCGTACGACGAGCGGCGGCAGGACGTCACCGCCTCCCTCAACCAGTCCTACGACCTGGTCCTGGCCCGCCGGGCCCGCCAGCACGGCCGCGCGGCCCACCTGGTCAGGCTGCTCTCCCAGCTCAACGTCCTCATCCCGCTCCTGGAGGCCGCCCCCGCCGCCCACCTGCGCGCCCGGCTGATCGGACCGCTGCCCCCGGCGGTCCCGGCGGCCGTCAGGGAACTGGCCGACGCCGTCGAGGACGGGCGCACCGGCGCCGCCGACCTCGACCTCCCGGTGCCCGAGCGGCCCGCCGAGAAGGCCGTGGACCACGCCCTGCGTCACGCGGCGGCCGTCGTCCACAAGACCGACCCCGACCCGTACAACGTGGACGACCGGCTCGGACGGCCCGCCGCGCTCCGCGTCCGGGTCCGCAGGACCGCCCGCGCCGTGCTGTTCTCCGAGGCGTCCTGGCGGTACGGCCTGCGGCTGGCCCTCTGCATCGGCCTCGCGCAGGCCCTCGTGTCGCTGATCGCGGTGCCCCGCTCGTACTGGGTGGCGCTCACCGTCACCTTCGTCATGAAGCCCGACTTCGGCTCGGTGTTCTCCCGGGCCGTGCTCCGCGCCGCCGGCACCGCCGCCGGGCTCGTCCTCGCCGCGTTCGTCCTCTCCGAGGTGCCGCGCGGCTGGTGGGACGTGCCCGTGATGATCGTCCTCGCCGCCTTGATCCCGGCCTTCTCCGCGAAGGGGTACGCCTTCCAGACCGCGGCCATCACCCCGGTCATCCTGCTGCTCTCCGACACCCTCAACCACCAGGGCTTCCACCTGGTCATGCCGCGGCTGTACGACTCGCTCATCGGCTGCGGGATCGCCCTGGTCGCCGGCTACCTGCTGTGGCCCGAGTCCTGGCACACCCGCATCGGGGACAAGCTCGCGGACGCCGTCGCCGACACCGCCGCCTACGTGGCGCGGGCCTTCGGCGGCGAGGGCGACCGGGCCGGGCGCCACCGGGCGCGGCGCAAGCTCTACCGGGACCTGTCGTCCGTCCGCTCCGAGTTCCAGCGCGCGCTCACCGAACCGCCGCCCACCGGCACCCGGGCCGCCGCCTGGTGGCCGCTGGTCGTGGCGGTCGAGCGGATCGTGGACGCGACGACCGCGGCCCGCATCCGCGTGGACCACGGGGCGCCGGCCCCCGAGGCCGCCGAGGTCAGCGCCGTGGAGCGGGAGTTGCGCGAGCTCGCGGACGGACTGCGGGCCTCCGAGACCCTCGTGGAGGTCCGCTCGGAGCTCCCCGGAGACGAGAGCGGAGTCCTCGAACCGCTCCGCCAGGAGGTGCGCGCCGCCCGGGCCATCGCCGGGCCCGACCTGCGGTAAACCTCACCGAGGGGGCGCACGGGAGAACTTACCGGCGGTCACGGAACGGAACCTTCCCCGCCGCCGTTACCGGAATCCACCCGGGCGACTACGATGCGCTCGAATTCACCGTGATCCGCACCCGCCCCCGGCAACCGGCGCGGCCCACGGGCCACTTCGCCCCGCCCCCGCTCCGCACCGCCGCACACGCCCCGCCTCACCCCCCGCGTTCCCGAGGTCCCGCCATGCGCACCACCACGAACAGAGGGCTCCAGCCCAATGTCCTCGGCACCTTCGACACCATCGTCATGGCCGTCGCCGGCAGTGCCCCGGCGTACTCCCTCGCCGCGACGACCGCCGTCCTCTTCGGCGCCGTCGGCTACGCCGGCCCCGCGGCCCTGCTCTACTGCGCGATACCCATGCTCGGCATCGTCCTCGCCTACGCCCGCCTCGGCCGGATCGACGTCAACGCGGGCGCCGGATACTCCTGGGTGGGCCGCACCCTCCACCCGTTCCTCGGCTTCCTGTCCGGCTGGGCCCTCGTCTTCGCCGCCACCGTCTTCATGGTCGCCGGCTCCCTGCCGGCCGGCTCCCTCACGCTCTCCCTGATCGACCCCGGCCTCGCCGCGAACACCCCGCTCGCGGCCGCCGTCGGCGCCGGCTGGTTCCTGCTGATGCTGCTCGTCGTCCTCGGCGGCGCCCGGCTCACCGTCCGGGCGCAGCTGGTCATGTCCGGCGTCGAGATGCTGATCCTGGTCGGCTTCGTCCTCGCCGCCGTCGCCCACCGCGGCCGGGCCACCGCCTTCGACTGGTCGTGGTTCGGCCTCGCCCGCTTCGACGGCCCCGAGGGCTTCGCCGCCGGCGCGCTGATCGCCGCCTTCTACTACTGGGGCTGGGACGTCACCAGCAACCTCAGCGAGGAGACCCGGAACAGCCGCCGCACCGCCGGTCTCGCCGCCCTCGTCGGCGTCGGCTTCGTCTTCGTCCTCTTCGAGGCGTTCACCGTCGCCGTCAACGTGCTGCTGAGCGCCGAGGAGATCCGCACCGCCGGACCCAACGTCCTCGCCGTCCTCGGCCAGGAGATCTGGCCCGGCGTCGGCGGCAAGCTCCTCGTCGTCGCCGTCATCCTGTCGACCGTCGCCACCCTGGAGACCACCCTCCTCCAGGTCACCCGCTCCCTCTTCGCGATGGGCCGCGACCGGACCCTGCCCGCCGCGCTCGGCGCCGTGCACCGCCGCTGGAACACCCCCTGGGTCGCGATCGTCGCCGTCGGTGCCGCCGCCCTCCTGATGTTCGGCGCCGCCGCGGCCGCCGGCTCCGTCCAGCGCATCCTCCGCGACGCCGTCGCCGCGATCGGTCTCCAGATCGCCTTCTACTACGGCCTCGCCGGCATCGCCGCCGCCGTCGCCTACAAGTCGCTGCTGCTGCGGTCCGTCCGGAACCTGCTCCTCGGCGGGGTGTGGCCGCTGCTCGGCTCCGGGTTCATGCTGTGGGCCTTCGTCGAGTCCCTCGGCGAACTCTCCACCACCGCCCTCGCCATCGGCCTCGGCGGACTGCTCCTGGGCGTCGTCCCGCTCGTCGTCTACTGGCGCAAGGGCAGCGACTACTACCGCCCCGCCCGCCTCGACGCCGTCCGCGCCCTCGCCGCCACCCGCGACTCCGGCCCGGCGACGCCCCGCGCCCGCACCGGCGACCACGAGAAGAGCTACGCGACCGACTTCTGACCGGCCGCCGGCCCGCGGGACACCAGCCGCCGGCCCCGGCACCCCCGACTTCTGACGGCAGCCGAACCCGAAGGAGGCCCCCGATGGCCGTACGCCGCCGCTCCGTGCGACCGTCGCGCCAGGAGCGCTTCGCGCCCGACTTCGACCCGGACTTCGGGGACCGCGCGCTGACCGAGGCGCGCCACGACATCGTCATCGGCCGCTGGCAGGGCGTACGGAACCTGCTCGCCGCCACCGGGACGGACTGGGCGCGCCGCACCCACCGGCTGCGCCTGCTCTCGCACGCCGCCGCCGGCAGCTCCACCGTCGAGACCTGGCGGGCCGCCGAACCCGGCAACCCCGACGCCGCCGTGCTGCGCGCCGCGACCGAGGTGGTGCGCGTCTTCGACGCGGCCATCGCCGCGGGCCGGGGCGCCGCCGTCGAACGGGGCCGCGTCGACGCCGCCGTCGACGCCTGCCGGGGCGCCGCCGAGGCCGCCCCCGCCGACCCCATGCCGTGGGTCTCGCTGCTGTCGGTGGCCCGGCTCTACGAGGGCGGCGTGCCCCGCCGCGAACTGCGCCACTGGTTCGACGAGTTGCGGCGGCGCGACCCGTACAACACCGAGGGCCACATCCAGGTGCTGCGGTACTGGTCGGCGCGGTGGCACGGCACCCACGGCAGCATGTACGACTTCGCCCGCGACGCCGCGGGCGTCGCCCCGCCCGGCTCCCCGCTGCCGGTCCTCGTGCAGGTGGCCCGCGTCGAGGAGTACCGGTACATCGCCGACGGGGCGCTCGGCCGCGGCCCGGTCCGCGGCTTCGACCAGCACTGGAAGCACGAACTGGCGGTGACCGAGCTGCGCCGCACGCACGCCCGCTGGATCGGCGGCCGCGACCCGGAACGGCCGGTGGCCCCCGAGGAGGTCGCCGACCTCAACTTCCTGGCCCACGCCGCCTGCTACGCGGGCCAGGTGGAGATCGCCCGGGAGCTGCTGGGCATGCTCGGCACCCGGGCCGCCTGGGTGCCCTGGGCGTACACGGGCGACCCGGAGGAGCAGTTCGTTCGGTTCAGGGAGGGCCTGGGGGTGGCGTGACGCGCCCGCCCCCGGGCCCCTCCGGCATCAGACGCCGATGTCGCGGCCGTCCACCCGCCAGACCGAGACGACCGAGGGACGGACGATCTTCCCGGGCCCGTCCGGCCACACCGAGGCGGGCTTCTCGACGGACGCGCCGTCGATCTCGCCCGGGTGCTGGACGGCGACCAGGACCCGGCGGTCCTGGACGATCGGACCGCAGGTCTCGGCGCCCCTCGGCACGGTCAGGAACTGCTTGAGCTCACCGCGCCGCTCACCGCGCGTCGCCACGCCGAACAGGCCGTCGTGCGAGCCGAGCTGGTTGCCGTCCGTGGAGATCCACAGGTTGCCGTGCGGGTCGAAGGCCACGTTGTCCGGGCAGGAGATCGGGGAGACCTTCTCCTTCGGGAAACCGGCGAAGTAGGTCGACGGGTCGTTCGGGTCGCCCGCCACGAGGAACAGCCGCCAGGCGAAGCCGTCGCTCGACGGGTCGTCCCAGTGCTCGGCGAGTTCGAGGATCTGCCCGTGCTTGTTGAGGTTGCGCGGGTTCGCCTCGTCCGCCGCAGCCTTGCCGGCCTTGCCGCGGTCGGTGTTGTTGGTCAGGGCCACGTACACCCGGCCGCTGCGCGGCGACGGCTCGACGTCCTCGGGACGGTCCATCTTGGTGGCGCCGACCTTGTCACCGGCGAGGCGCGTGAAGACGTACACCTCCTCGGCCGTCATGCCCGGCACGTGCGACACGTCGCCGGTGGCCAGCGGGATCCACACGCCGGAACCGTCGAACTCCCCGTCGTTCGGGAGCTTCCCCGTGCCGTCGATCTCGGCGGCCGGCGAGTCGCCGGTCAGCTTCGCGACGTACAGCGTGCCCTCGTCCAGCAGCGTCAGGTTGTGCTCGCGGGCCGCCCGCGAGGAACCCTTCTTCATGCGCTTGCTCGACACGAACTTGTAGAAGTAGTCGAAGCGCTCGTCGTCGCCCATGTAGACGACCGGACGGCCGTCCTCGGTGAGCCGGGGCTGCGCGGCCTCGTGCTTGAAGCGGCCGAGGGCGGTGCGCTTGCGGGGCGTCGACTCGGGGTCGTACGGGTCGAGCTCGACGACCCAGCCGAAACGGTGGACCTCGTTCGGCTCCTGCCGGAGGTCGAAGCGCTTGTCGAACCGCTCCCACTTGCGCTCGGTGGCCCCGGTGCCGACCCCGTACCGCTTGTCGGTCGCCGAGCTGCCGTTGGCGAAGTACTGGTTGAAGTTCTCCTCGCCGTGCAGCGTCGTGCCCCACGGGGTGGTGCCGCCGGCGCAGTTGTTCAGCGTGCCCAGGACCTTGCGGCCCGTCGGGTCGGCGGAGGTCCTCAGCAGGGCGCTGCCGGCCGCGGGGCCGGTCACCCGGAACTCGCTCGTCGTGTGCAGACGGCGGTTCAGGTGGTGGCGGGTGACCGGGGTGAGCTTCCCGGTGCGGTGCTCCTCCTGCACGACCACGACCGACAGGCCGTGCGCCGCCCAGGCGATCTCCACCTGCTCGCGGGTCGGGTTCGCGGCGTCGTAGCCGCGGAACATCAGCACCTCGTCGGTGTACTCGTGGTTCGCCACGAGCACCTGGCGTCCGTGCTCGCCGTGCAGCGGCAGCAGCGACAGGAAGTCGTTGTTGTATCCGAACTGGCCGGCCTGCGCCTTCGCCGTCTGCTTCTCCGAGTCGAACGCCGGCGCGCCGCGCAGGATCGGCTCGCCCCAGCGGATCACCACGTTCTGCGCGTACCCCTCCGGGACCGTCACCCGGTCCGCGGTGTTCGGCGCGACGGGCGCGAAGCGCAGGCCGCGGGCGCCGTCGACCGGCTGCGGCTTGCCCGGCCACTGCGGCTTCGCCTCCGCGGCGGGGGCGTTGCCCAGGGCCACGGCCCCGCCCGCGGCCGACGCCACGGTCACGACCGCGGCGGCGCGCAGCGCCGAACGGCGCGACAGCACCCCGGCTATGACGTCGCCGACGTAGGCGTTGTCGCTGGTGTTCGGCACCTCGTGGAAGCAGGCGTCACCGCACCGGTAACGGCAGGTGAGAGCGGAACGGCCGCCTCCGTGGGGGTTCGTGCTCAGCAGCGGCAGCAGTTTGCGCACTTCGTCCTCCTCCGGCGCACACTGCGCCGACAAGCTGTCGGGATTCCTTCGGCGGCGACGCTATGTGCGCACCTCGGCACCGGGACGGCCGCCGTGTGAACGCCGAATGAATGCGCGGCAACCGGGGGCGACCGGGTCATCGGGGAGGCGGAGGGGGGCCGCTAACCTTACGTGTCCGCCCTGGCCAGGGATGAACGTCCCGAAACGCCCAGTACGGACATTCACACTGCACCCCCACTCATGCGAAAGGGTTCGCCCATGGGTATTCGGAGCATGCTGCGCAAGGTGTTCGGCCGGGACCGCGAGGAAACACCGGCAACCTCCGTCCCGCCCCAGACGCGTGAGACCTCCTCCACGTCCCCCGACACCCCCGAGGACGCCGCTCGTCGCAAAGCCGACGAACTGGTCGCCGAGGCTTTCGACAACCCCCAGGTCCCCAAGGCCCGCACGGCCCCGGCCGACCCGGCCGTGACCGGGCCCGCGGCCGTCCCCGCGCCCGCCGCGGAGCCGGAGCCGGTGGCCGCCGACGCCACCGAGGAGCTGGAGCAGGCCGCGACCGAGGCGGTCGCCCCCGAGGCGACCGAGCCGGAGCCGACGGCCGCCGACGCCGAGGAGCCGACTGCCGCCGTCGCGGACGAGCCGCTCGTGGCCGAGGTCACGGCCGAGGCCGCCGGGCCGACGGCCGACGCCGAGCCGGCCGCCGGCGCGACCGAGACCGAGCCGGAGGCCGACGAGGCCGCGGAGCAGCCGGCCGTCGCCGAAGCCCCGGCCGGCGCCGTGACCGAGGAGCCGGTCGTCGTCGCCGAGGTGACCGAGCCGGGGGCCGACGAGGCAGCGGAGCAGCCGGCCGCGGACGCCGCACCGGCCGGCGGGACCCCGGGCGAACCGGAGCCGACGGGCGACGCCGAGGAGCCGGCCGCGGCCGACGAGGCCGTCGAGCCGACCGTCGCCGCCGAGGTCGCGAGCCCGGCGGAGCCGACGGACGAGACCGAGGCCGACGCCGCCGAGCCGGTCGTCGCCGCAGAAGCCGACGCGGACGCCGACGCCGCCCGGCCGGAGACCGACGAGGCCCTCGCGACCGCCGAGACCGCCGACGTGACCGAGGCCGTCGTCGCGGACGACGCGGGCACGGGCGAGGGTGACGAGGAGCCGGTGGCGGCCGTCGCCGTCGAGGCGGCCGTCGCGGACGACGCGGGCACCGCCGAGGAGGTGCCGGCTGAGGCCGGCGCCGGGGTGCCGGAGGGCAGGCCCGCGGTCACCGCGGCCAGGGTGAAGGCGGCGGCGCCGCACCTGGCGGAGGCGTACAGGGCGGCGGGGGCGGCCCTGAAGAAGGAGGGGCTGGCCGGGGCGCGGGCCGCGGTGTACCTGGTGGTGGACCGGTCCGGTTCGATGCGCGGGTACTTCAAGGACGGCTCGGTGCAGCGGCTGGCCGAGCAGACGGTGGCGCTGGCGGCGCACCTCGACGAGGACGCGTCGGTGACGACCGTGTTCTTCTCGACGGACATCGACGGCACGGTCGAGCTGACCCCTGCCGGGCTGACGCCGTCCCGCGTCGAGGAGATCAACGGGACGCTCGGCCGTCTGGGCCGGACGAACTACCACCGCGCGGTGGAGGAGGTCCTGGCCCACCACGAGAAGGGCGACCCGGCCCGCCCGGCCGTGGTGGTCTTCCAGACGGACGGCGCGCCGGAGTCGAAGACGGCGGCGGCGCAGGCGCTGGCCGAGGCGGCGGACCGGCCGCTGCGGTGGCGTTTCGTGGTCTGGGGCGAGGAGGAGAACAAGGCGTTCGACTTCCTGCGCAAGCTCGACGGCACGCCGGGCACCGGGGTGCACTTCGCGGGCGTGACCCCGGTGGAGACGGCGCACGCCGCCTTCTACCGCGGACTGCTGGCCGGCCTGGAGCTCTGACCGCCGGAGGTGGTGGCGGCGACCGGCAGGGTCACCGTCACCACGAGGCCGCCGCCGTCGTCCGCGTGCCGTGCGACGGCGGTGACGGCGCCGTCGTGGGCGGCGGCGATCGAGCGGACGATGGAGAGCCCGAGGCCGGCGCCGGGGCCGGTCCGGTCCCGGCCCCCGCCGCGCCGGAAGGGTTCGAAGAGGCCCTCGACGTCGGCGGCGCGGACGACGGGCCCGGTGTTGAGCACGGTGAGGACGCCGGCCTCGACGCGGACGTCGACGAGGCCGCCGGGCACGTTGTGGGTGACGGCGTTCGCGACGAGGTTGCGGACGAGCAGGCCGAGCAGGACCCGGTTCCCCCGGACCGTCCCGCCCCCGGCGACCACGCGCGCGTCGGGGTGCTCCTCGATGACGACGTCCCCGAGGGACACGTCCTCCCGTTCCGGCAGGCCGCCCTCGCCGCGGGCGAGGAGCAGCAGTCCGTCGAGGAGGCGTTCGCTGCGGCGGTTGGTGTCGAGGAGGAGCTCGCGGACCTCGCAGGTGTCGTCGAGTCCGATCTGGATCGCGGCGCGCTGGGTGGCGAGCGGGGTGCGCAGTTCGTGGGAGGCGTTGGCGACGAACAGGCGGCGGCTGTCGAAGGCGCTCTCCAGGCGGTCGAGGAGCGCGTCGAGGGTGTCGCCGAGTTCCTTGAGTTCGTCGTCGGGGCCGCGGACGGCGAGCCTTCCCCAGGGTCCGTCCGGGGGGACGCCCACGTGGTGGGTGTGCGCGGAGAGCCTCCGTGCGCGGGCGGTCATCTCGTGGACGGGCCGCAGGACGCGCCCGGCGGTCCACCAGCCGACGACGACGGCGCCGCAGGCGACGACGAGCAGGGAGAGGGCCGACCACATGAGCATCTGTTCGCCGGCGGCCCGGCTGATGTCGTCGCCGAGCCGGTCGGCCCGGACGACGGCGACGGCGTCCGCCCGGGCGACGATCGCGTCGGCCTCGCCGTGGGTCCCGGCTCTGACCAGCACGTTCACCAGGAGGAGCAGGACGGCTCCGAGGACCAGGAAGACGCCTCCGTAGACGAGGGCGATCCGGGTGCGGATGGTGGACCCGGGGCCGAGGACGCCGCCGTTCACAGGACGTACCCGACGCCCTGGACGGTCCGGACGGGTCCCGGCTCGCCGAGTTTGGCGCGCAGCTTGCTCATGCAGACGCGGACGGCGCCGGTGAAGGGGTCGGCGTGGGCGTCCCAGGCGCGTTCGAGGAGCTCCTCGGCGGAGACGACGGCGCCGTCGGCCTCCAGGAGGATCTGGAGGACGGAGAACTCCTTGGGGGTGAGGTCGAGGTCCCGTCCGTCGCGGGTGGCGGTCCGGCGGACGGTGTCCACGAGCAGGCCGTCCCGGGCGAGGAGCGGGGGGAGCGGGGGGCGGGCGGCCCGGCGGCGCAGGGCCCGGACGCGGGAGACGAGCTCGGGGAACTCGAAGGGCTTGCCGAGGTAGTCGTCGGCGCCGAGGTCGAGTCCGCGGACGCGGTCCTCGACGGCGGTGGCGGCGGTGAGCATGAGGATCCGGACGGGGGCGCCGGCGGCGACGAGCCGCCGGGCGACGTCGTCGCCGTGGACGCGGGGCAGGTCGCGGTCGAGGACGAGGACGTCGTACGCGTGGAGGGCGAGCCGTTCCAGGGCGTCGTGGCCGTCGTGGGCGGTGTCGACGGCGAAGCCGGCCCGCCGCAGGCCGGTGGCGAGGAGGGCGGCGAGGTCCCGCTCGTCCTCGGCTACGAGTACACGCATGGACTCCATCCTCCCCGCGTCGCCCCCGGCCCCGGTGGCGGGGGTTTATCGATGTGAAGGGAGCTTCGTCGGCCCGTTAGGATTTCGGCCATGGCGGCCACTGGATCCGAGAAGCAGGGGACGAAGGCGTACTACGTCACGACCCCCATCTACTACGTCAACGACGCTCCTCACCTGGGCCACGCCTACACGACCGTCGCAGGCGACGTGCTCACGCGCTGGCACCGTCAGCGCGGCGAGAAGGTGTGGTTCCTCACCGGCACGGACGAGCACGGTCAGAAGATCATGCGCACGGCCGAGGCGAACGACGTCACGCCCCAGGCATGGTGCGACAAGCTCGTGGAGGAGGCGTGGAAGCCCCTCTGGGAGCACCTGGACATCGCGAACGACGACTTCATCCGCACCACGCAGAAGCGTCACACGGACCGCGTGCAGGAGTTCGTCCAGGACCTGTTCGACAAGGACGAGATCTACAAGGGCGGGTACGAAGGCCCGTACTGCGTGGGCTGTGAGGAGTACAAGCTCCCCGGCGACCTCATCGAGGCCGAGGACGGCACGAAGCTGTGCCCGATCCACAAGAAGCCGGTGGAGATCCTCAAGGAGGAGAACTACTTCTTCAAGCTGAGCGAGTACGGCCCGAAGCTGCTGGAGTTCTACGAGGCGAACCCGGGCTTCATCCAGCCGGAGTCGGCCCGCAACGAGGTCGTGAACTTCGTCAAGCAGGGCCTGCAGGACCTCTCCATCTCGCGCTCGACGTTCGACTGGGGCATCCCGATCCCGTGGGACGACAAGCACGTCATCTACGTGTGGGTCGACGCGCTGCTGAACTACGCGACGGCCGTCGGCTACAACGAGAACCCGGCGAAGTTCGACGAGACCTTCCCGGCGAACGTGCATCTGGTCGGCAAGGACATCCTGCGCTTCCACGCGGTGATCTGGCCGGCGATGCTGATGGCGCAGGGCCTGCCGGTCCCCGGCCGGGTCGCGGCCAACGGCTGGCTGATGGTCGGCGGCGAGAAGATGTCGAAGTCGAACCTGACGGGCATCAAGCCGCAGGACCTGACCTCGCACTTCGGCGTGGACGCGTACCGCTGGTACTTCCTGCGCGCCATCGCGTTCGGCAGCGACGGCTCGTTCTCGTGGGAGGACTTCTCCGCCCGCTACACCTCCGAGCTGGCCAACGACTACGGCAACCTCGCCTCGCGCGTGGCGGCGATGGTCGGCAAGTACTTCGGCGGCGCGCTGCCGGCCTCCACGGCCGACGGCGACGCGGAGAAGGCGATCCACGAGGGCCTGGCGAAGGCCGTCGCGACCGCCGACGCGAAGATCGGCGAGGAGCTGGACTTCCAGGGCGGCATCCTGGCGATCTTCGACTTCGTGAAGCAGGTCAACGGCTACATCACGGAGCAGGAGCCGTGGAAGGTCGCGAAGGACGAGTCGGAGGCGGGCAAGGCGCGCCTGGCGACCATCCTCTACACGGCCGCCGAGTCCCTCCGCGCCGTCGCGGTCCTGCTCAACTCGATCATGCCCGAGACCTCCCAGGCCCTCTGGGACTCCCTCGGCGCCGAGGCGTCCCTGGGCGCCCTGGCCGCCCAGCCGGTCCAGGACGCCGCCACGTGGGGTCAGCTCCCCGCGGGCGCCACGGTGACGAAGGGCGCGGTGCTCTTCCCGCGCCTGGAGGAGAAGAAGGACTGACGTCCGTCCGTCGTACGGCGAAGGCCGCCGCCCCGGTGCTCGGGGCGGCGGCCTTCTCGTCGTCCTCCCAGGTCACCAGGTCAGGGCGAGGGCCGCGGCGGCCGGCGCCATGTAGATCAGCGGGAAGGCCGCGTGCCCGTACGCCTTGGCCCGCAGCACCGTGATCACGGCGCCGGCGAAGTAGAGGACCAGCCCGATCGCGGCCAGGACGCCGATCACCGGGACCCAGAACCCGACGACGAGCCCGACGGCCCCGGCCGCCTTGGCCGCCCCCAGCCAGTTCCACCACGAGCGCGGCACCCCGTACTCGGCGAGCGGCTCGACCACGAACTTCGCCCTGAAGAAGATCGACGCCCCCGAGAACCCGGCCATGAACGCGGCGACAGCGGTGACGACTACGGCGGTGGTGGACATCTCGGCGACCATCTCTTCGGCTCCCTCGGCCTGCTCCGTGTCCGCCCCGACCGGGCCGGACACCCCACTGACGGAGCGGGGCCGGGAAGTGTGACCACCGGTGCGGGACCCTCAGCCGACCCAGTTCTTCAGCGGCTCCGTGTCGAGCTCCATCCCCACCGGCTCCGGCAACGTGACCGTCTTGCCGAAGGGCACGGTCACGACCATCTCGTACCGCTCCCCGTCCGGCTGCGAGTGGACCTTGACCTCGCCCGCGGTCCTGTCGATCAGCAGGTACACGGGGATGCCGGTCTCGGCGTAGGCACGCGGCTTCTCGACACGGTCGCGCCGCCCGGTGTCCGAGTCGCCGGAGGTGACTTCGACCGTCATGAGAACGCCGTCGGGAGCGGCCCAATCGCCCTGGCCCACGAAGGTGTCACTGGGCGCGAGACAACCGTCGGGACGAGCGTTGCCCTTGCGGTACTTCTCGATCCGCAGCCCTTGATCGGGGTAGAGCCACCAGCCGGCGTCGACCTGAATGCACAGGCGCGTGAGCCACTCGATGATCCGCCCGTGGTCGCCGTCCGGCAACGCCTTCTCCTCGATCCTGCCGTCGATGAACTCAAGGCGCAGGGACTCGTCCACCCGCTCGCCGAGACGGGCGAGTTCCTCGAACCCCTCCTGAGTCAGAACGCTCACGGCAGACTCCTCCCGGATCGGTGGTGCCTCCCACGGTACGTGCTCCCCGGTCCGCGGGACCGGGTTCGTCGCTGTCGCCATGAAAGCCACGCTGGCATATGCCACAGCCGGCGCAGCGGGAAATCCTCGGCCTTCACCCCTGGGGGTGACACGGCCGTCCGACGCGGAGCCGCCCGGCGGTGTTCCCGCCCACGTGCACCTTTGACCTGCCATGGACGGGAGGGGGGATCAGCCGCCGGTCGCGTAGGCGACGAACCCGGCCCAGCATCCGGCGGAGACGGCGAACTGCGGCCCGGTGACGTCCTTGGAGTCGCGGACGTGGACGGTGCCGGGAGTGGTGGCGACCTCCACGCAGGAGTCACCCTCGTTACCGTCGCTGTAGCTGCTCTTGAACCAGACCAGTTCGGCAGCGTCCCCGGCAGAGGACTTGCGGATCATGTCTCTCCCAGCAGTGTCTCAATGAAGGCCAGTGACTCCCGGGGCGGGAGAGCCTGAGCCCGGATGGTGCCATACCGCAGCTCAATGATCCGCACCTGCCTCGGATCCATGACAGGTCGACCGTTGAACGCTCCGTCGGAGCGACCCGTCGCCGTACCATCCGCGAACTTCAGCAGCTCGATCTTGCCGTCCAGACCGGGATGGACCTCTACGTGCGTAGGCATCACCTGGAGAGCGACATGGCGCAACCGGCCCACCTCCAGCAAATGTTCGAGCTGACCTCGCCACACCAGTGTGCCTCCGAGCGGCCGCCGCAGCAGCGCCTCTTCCAGGACGAAGCCGAGCGACGGCGCCGGATCCCGTTCGAAGATTGACTGCCTGGCCATCCGAGCGGCCACCAGCCGCTCCACTTCGTCCCGGGGGTAGGGAGGCTGCCGCGACTCGAATACGACACGAGCGTGTTCCGGCGTCTGCAACAACCCACTGATGCTGTTGCAGACGTATACGCCGATCTCAACGGCTCTCTCCTCGACCCCTGCCAGATCCCGCACCTTCTTCGGGTAGCGGACCTTGGCCACGTCCTCCTTCATGGCCGAGATCAGCCCGTTCGCCTCCAGCACCGCGTCCGACCTGTCCAGGAACTCGGGACGGGGAATCCGCTTCCCGCCCTCGATCTTGTAGACCATGTCCTCGCCGTAGCCGACCGCGACGGCGAAGTCGGCGGCCCGCATGCCCACCGCCTCCCTCCGCAGCCTCAACTGCCGTCCCACGGTGGCGATGACGGCGACACCCCAGTCGTCGTCCGGGTCCACCTCCCAGCTGGGCTCCTCCACCGACATGGCGCACCTCTCCGTCTGTCCTGTCCGGCCGCGACGCCCCTACCCGTCGCAAGGGTTCGGACAGTCCGGACAGCGGTGGACAAGCGCCGGACAGTCACCCTACGTACCGGTGGAGTCACTTCCGACGCTAGCCAGTCACGGCCACGCTCGGTGACGTGACTCAGAAGAACACCACTCAAGTACCCCTCTCACCAGGCCACTTCGGCGTCCTCCTCTCGCCCACCCCCCGTGGGGCACGGCTCGCACGGCTGCTGGCGGTGGAGTGGCTGCGGGACAGGGAGTTGCCGTACGGAGTGAGCGAGGCGGCGCCTCAGGTCGTAGCCGAACTGGCGGCGAACGCGGCGACGCACGGCAGGGTCGGGGGCAGGAACTTCCGTCTGGCGCTGGGAATGTCGCCACGGAGCCTCCGGATCGAGGTGACGGACACGCGGGCGGAGGTACTTCCGCGGCTCCTCACGCCGTCGCCGGACGACGACGGCGGGCGCGGGATGCGGCTGGTGGAGGCGCTCGCGGACCGGTGGGGCGTGAGGCTCGGGCCGGTACCGCAGAAGACGGTGTGGGCCGAGTTCGACGTCACCGGATCACCGGGGTCCAAGGGCCTGGTCACCGGTGCCGTGGTCGGTCTCCATAAGTAACCCGAGAGAGAAAGAAACCCTTCCAAGCCCCACCCTTTCCCTCCCGGAAGCGGGCTCTCACTCACACGGGTGAAGAAGGCCAACTCGGCTGGCGGAGAGGTGGGTTGTTTGATCTACGCTCTGCCCAACAGAGCCGAACGCAGACATGCGTCGGCCCTCGCCGGGACGGCCATCCCAGTGCGAGGGCCTGACCACCAAGGAAGAGAACACCTTCCCGATGGATAGCCAGAACCCTAGCGCCCAGGCGCCCGCCACGTCCCGCAACGAGGCCAAGAACCATCCTTCCCGGGGGACTTCGACCGGAGTGGTGCACGAGAACACGCCTCACTCCACTCACTTCACGGTCGTCGGCAACCACCTCGCCCAGCACGAGGCGCTCTCGCTGACCGCGATCGGCCTTGCGACGCACATCCAGTCGCTGCCGGCCGGATCACCCGTGGACATCCGCTCCCTCGCCCGCCGCTTCCCGGAGGGCACGACCCGCATCTCCGCCGCCCTGCGGGAACTGGAGGCCCACGGCTACGTGCGGCGCGCCAGGGAACGCACCCCGGCGGGCCGCGTCGTGACCCGCACGATCTCCTGCAACAGCCCCGGCCGAGGCGCCGCCCGCACCGCCGGCCACACCGCCGCCGGGCCCCGCCCGAGGCCCGAACCTCCACCCTCGCCCCGCCGACGGGAGACGCAGGAGCCCCCGCCCCGCCGACGCGACCAAAGGGATGCGCAGGCCCCCCTCCGACGCGAGCAGCGGGAGCAACGCGAGGCGCAGGCACCCCGCCGCAGGGCGGCCCTACCGGCCGTGCCGCAGCCCGCCTACCCCACGCCCGACCTCATCCAGACGGCAGTCGGGGTCCTCTCGGGCCTCCGCAGGACCGACCCCCGCCTCCTGATCTCCGCCACAGACGCCGAACACCTCGCACCGGGCGTCGTCACCTGGCTGGAGCGCGACTTCACTCCCGACGCCGTCCACCGCGCCCTGACCACCACGCTCCCCCCGGAGCCCCTCCACCGCCCCGCCGCCCTCCTCGCCCACCGCCTCACCGCCCAGCTCCCCCCGCTCCCACCCTTCCGCCCCACCCGCCCCGCCACCCCCCACCCCCTCCAGAACTGCGACCTCTGCGACCGCGCGTACCGCTCCCCCGAACCAGGCACCTGCGGCACCTGCGCGACCCGCACAGAATCGGACACCCATGCGTTGCTGCTGTGAACATGCGCATGGCAGCATGCCCGTGAAGGAAAACGGGGACGAATCGGCGCGGGCGACTGAGCCGACGAGGGAAGCCTGGCTGCACCGCATGAGCGTCACGGCCTGACGGTCTCCGAGGAGCCGGCGCCCGAGAACGTCCCCCTCTGTTGACGAGGCGATGCCGAGTGTCTCCAACTGGGAGGTGCAGCCGGTCGGCAAGGTCCCCCTGAGCCACCCGGCCGCCCACCAGGAGGAGCTACGCACCATGATCAGGATGACGTTCAGCGTGCGCCCCGGGCAGGGGGAGGCCAGCGACTTCGACCTCGGGGACATCGAGTGCGAGGGGGAGAGCGGGACGGTGGGATCGGCGGGGCGTGTTCCCGACCAGGGAATGATGATCTACCTGTCGGTGCCGCTTCTCCTGGACGCGCTGCGACCTCTTCTCACCGGGGAAAGGAAGGCAGCCTCGTTCGTGGGCACCGACTCCTCGTTCCGGCTCGACTTCCGGCGTGACCGCAAGGGGGGCGTCTCGGTGTCGGCGAACGGGACGGTCGTGGGGACGTGCGGTCCCGGCGAGCTGGCAGAGTCCGTGCTGCGGCCGGCAGTAGAGCTGGAGAGGGATCTCCTCTCGCGGATCCCGGCCGGAAGCGGCGCAGCCCGTGACCTCGCCTCCTCGCTGGAAAGGTTCCGCGCCGCGGCGACCTGACCGCACGCAAGGACGCAATGGGCCCGGAAAACTTCGGAATTCCGGGCCCTTTCATCGAGTGGCGGGCCACTTGGCACGCCACGTCCGGCAGGGAGGATCCTGTACCGATGACCGCCCGTTCGATCTTGGTGAATTCCGAGGCCCTCAAGGTCCTCTACGGAGTGGATCCGCCTCTGGACACCTTTCGGCTGCGTTCTCTGCATGTGGACTGGAGGGGGCCGACTGTCACTCTCCGCGTGGACCTTTCCTCGTTTCCCGCATCGGTTTCTCCGGAATGGGAGAAGGCCGGGGTGGATACGATCCAGTGCCACCTGCAGTTCCTCGCGGTGGAGGATCTCTCGCTGACGGAGTGGGAACCGCCCGTGTGCGGTGCCGCCTTCGCCGTGGATCCTCAGGGGGAAAATCGGAGGATGCGGGTGCGGGTGACAGGGGACGGGGTGGACCTCGGGTTCACCAGTAGTGACTCCGTGGTGGTGGGGCATCTGAGCGCGTTCAAGGCATCGACCGACGGCGGTGACGGCGATCGTCATCTGTTCTCTCGAAGGATCGACGGCTTGCGCTTCGAGACCATCCCGGCAACAGAGGAGAACACTTTCCATGGACGCCTCTGATTGGACGTCGTTCATCGAATCGGCCGAGGGGATCACCGACATCTATGCGGCGCCTCCGAGTCTGAGCGGAGGTGCATGCGAGCTGTTCTATGTGCAGATCGACGAAAGAGAAACGTCGGTGACGTTGGGGTTCGAAACGTCCGCCGTACCCTCGAACCCGCCCACCGCGTGGGCGGACAAGGAGTACAACACGCTGGAGTTCTACGTGAAGTTCACGGGGGTGAAAGGGCTCCGGATTGCCGGTTGGGATTCCAGTGCCCGCCACGCGACGGTCGGTTTGAGCCGTGGCGCGGGCGACGCCGGCCTCATGGTCTCCCTTGAGGGGGCAGGGTCACACCTCGGTTTCACGGCATCCGCGTCCTGCTTGACTCGGGTACGCCCTTACCTTGCTGCGAAGGGGCACTGACCAACGACGATCCGCCCAGAAGAGGGGTGCACCATGAGCAATGCCCTTGCCCGTCTTCTCGGCATCGCCCCAGCGCCGGGCGAGCCCCGCACCAAGGACTGGGACGAGGCGGAGCGCACGATCGGTGTCGTGCTTCCCGGCGACTACAAGGAGCTCGTCGGCGTCTACGGCGGAAGCAACTGGGACGACTACCTGTACGTCCTCGAACCCGGCTGCCCGAACGACGACTACGACCTCGTCGAATGGGCCAGGAACCAGGCCGAGGACCTGGAGGACCTCTGGGAGTTCGAGAAGAAGCCGGTGGAGCTGGAGGCTGAGGGGTCCCGCGTCGTCCCGTGGGCGGTCACGGACAACGGAGAGTGTCTCGCGTCGCTCGGCCGAGCCGCACCGCACCGATCTACGAAACGGGAGAACCGGCCGTGAACGGCGTCGCATTTCTCGCCTCCTTCATCACCGGCGGAGAGCCGCACGGCCTCCGCATCGGCTCGACGCTCGACGAGGTCGACCGGGCGTTCCGGCTTGCCTTCGTCGACGTCGTCGGCGAGGGGAGGGAGTGGCTGCGGCGGGACTACGGACTCGTCGAGTTCGCTTTCAACCCGGAGCCGGGGCCGGAGTGGGTCATGGCCACCGCGTCAATCCAGTTGCACCGTCTCGCGTCGGACGACGACCTGGCGCGCGCCTGGGCACGGGGCACGGGCGTCGAGTTTCCCCGCTACACCTCCTGGGAGGAGTTGCGCGACGAGCTCGCCCGTACGTACGACGTCCCGGAGCTGGAGATCACCGACCAAGGCGGATTCCTCCAGTACCGGGCCGCTTCCTCGAACGTCTCCGTGATCGTCGTGGACGACGAGGACGAGGAGCGCGGTTACCAGGTCGGCGACGGTGACGTGTGGAGTCTCGATCTGTGGGCGCCGTACCGGCCGGGCTGACGGGTCGACGGAAAGCCGAAGGGCCCGGAATCCGAGGGGATTCCGGGCCCTGCGTGCTGCTTAGGGCGAGGGACTACCGCGCCGCGTCCGGGTGGACGGCGTCCGTGATGTCGGTGGTCTTCTTCTCGACGGGCTTGCGGAGCTGGATGTTCAGCTCGCGGAGGCGGGACTCGTCCAGCTCGGTGGGGGCGCCCATGAGGAGGTCCTGGGCGTTGCCGTTGAGCGGGAAGGCGATGGTCTCGCGGATGTTGGGCTCGTCGGCGAGGAGCATGACGATGCGGTCGACGCCGGGGGCGATGCCGCCGTGCGGCGGGGCGCCGTACTCGAAGGCGCGGAGCATGCCGGCGAACTCGTGCTCGACGGTCTCGCGGGAGTAGCCCGCGATCTCGAACGCCTTGAACATGATCTCGGGCTCGTGGTTCCGGATGGCGCCGGAGGAGAGCTCGATGCCGTTGCAGACGATGTCGTACTGCCAGCCGAGGACGTCCAGCGGGTCCTGGGTCTCCAGGGCCTCCAGGCCGCCCTGGGGCATGGAGAACGGATTGTGCGAGAAGTCGATCTTGCCGGTCTCCTCGTCCCGCTCGTACATCGGGAAGTCGACGATCCACGCGAAGCGGAAGACGTTCTCCTCGAACCGGCCGGCGCGCTTGGCGGCCTCGACCCGGACCGGGCCCATGATCTTGGAGACCTCGTCGAACTCGCCGGCGCCGAAGAAGATCGCGTGGCCGGGGAGCAGGCCGAGGCGCTCCGTCAGGACCTTGACGTTCTCCTCGGTGAGGAACTTGGCGATGGGGCCGGTGAGGGCGTTCTCCTCGCCGACGCGGACCCAGGCGAGGCCCTTGGCGCCGAGGGAGACGGCGAAGTCGCCGAGCTGGTCGAAGAACTTGCGCGGCTGGTCGCCGGTGTCCGGGACGGCGAGGGCACGGACGTGCTTGCCGGCGAACGCCTTGAACTCGGAGTTCTCGAAGACGTCGGAGATGTCGACGAGTTCGAGGTCGGTGCGCAGGTCGGGCTTGTCGTTGCCGTACTTGAGCATCGACTCGCGGAAGGGGATCCGCGGGAAGGGGGAGGTGACGTGGCGGCCGCCGCCGAACTCCTCGAAGAGCTCGGTCATGAGCTTCTCGATGGGCTGGAAGACGTCCTCCTGCTCGACGAAGCTCATCTCGACGTCGAGCTGGTAGAACTCGCCGGGCGAGCGGTCGGCGCGGGCGTCCTCGTCGCGGAAGCAGGGCGCGATCTGGAAGTAGCGGTCGAAGCCGGAGATCATCAGCAGCTGCTTGAACTGCTGGGGCGCCTGCGGGAGCGCGTAGAACTTGCCGGGGTTCAGGCGGGAGGGGACGACGAAGTCGCGGGCGCCCTCGGGGGAGGTCGCGGCGAGGATCGGGGTCGCCATCTCGTTGAAGCCGAGGGCCACCATCTTGGAGCGGATGGAGGCGATGACGGCGGAGCGCAGCATGATGTTGCGGTGCATGCGCTCGCGGCGCAGGTCGAGGAAGCGGTACTCCAGGCGCCGCTCCTCGTTGACGCCGTCGTCGGCGTTGATGGTGAAGGGGATCTGCTTGGCGGCGCCCAGGACCTCGACCGTGGCGGCCTCGATCTCGATCTCGCCGGTCGACAGCTCGGAGTTCACGTTCTCCGCGCCGCGGGAGACGACCTTGCCGTCCACGCGGACGACGGTCTCCTTGGTCAGCTTGTCGAGGACCTCGGCGGCGGCGGTGCCGGGGCGGGCGACGAGCTGCGTGATGCCGTAGTGGTCGCGCAGATCGATGAAGAGGATGCCGCCCAGGTCGCGCCGATTGTGCAGCCAGCCGCTCAGCCGGACGTCGGTGCCGACGTCAGAGGCGCGGAGCTCGCCGCAGGTGTGGGACCTGTACCGATGCATCGTCGTTCATCCAGTCTTCGGGATCTCGGGTGGTGGGCCGCCGCCCCTGTGGCCCCTGTCACGGTTGTCACAGGACACGAGGGCAGACCCACCCAGAGTACCGGCCGGGCCACGGTCGGATTTCGAATACTCTCGGTGGCGACCTGGAGTCCGATATTCATAAAGTGGGGCAATGCGCACCGAGGACGTCCTGGCCGCGATCGCGACCGGCCTGTGGCGCTGGGACAACGCGTCCGGGATCGTCTCGCTCGACGCCGAGGCCGCCCGGCTGCTCGGGCTGCCCGCCGAGCCCGTGCGGCTCAGCGAGGCGGCCGTGCGGTCCCGTTTCCATCCGGTCGACTGGAACGAGATCGACGGCGTGGTGAACCTGGCCGTCGCCGAGGGCACCCTCGCCGAGGCCCGGCTGCGGATCATGGACGGGCACGGACGGGTGATCCGGACCGTACGGAGCAGGTCGAAGCCGCTCGTCGAGGGTGACGACTACCAGCTGGTCGGCACCCTCCAGGAGGTCGCCGAACAGCAGCCCGGCACGGCCGCGCGGACGCCGATCACCGGCGACTGGCGCCGCTCCCGCGAGGCGTTCCTGCTGGACGCGGGACGGGCGCTCGCCGAGGCTCGGTCGACGGCGGAGGTGCTGCGGGTGGCGGCCTCGCTGTCGATGCCCGGTTTCTCGCCGGACGGGCTCGCCGTCTTCGGCGTGGCGGGCGACCGGCTGACGGTCATCGGGCACCACGGGCACGGCGAGGGCGACGAGGGGCCCTTCACGTCGATGTCGCTCGGCACGGACTATCCGGCGGCGGAGGTCGTACGGACCGGGCGGGCGATCTATCTGCCGACGCCGGACGAGTACGTGCGCCGCTTCCCCATGACGTGGCCGCTGGCGCAGCGCTTCGGGCGCGAGTCCTGGGCCTTCGTGCCGCTGGTGGTCGCCGGGCGGACGATGGGCGCGTGGATGGCGGCCTTCAAGCATCCGGTCGCGTTCACGCCCGACGAGCGCTCGGTGCTCACGACGGTGGCGCGGATGCTGGCGCAGGCGCTGGCACGCGCGGGCGTGGCCGAGTCGGAACGGGAACTGTCGCTGGGGCTCCAGCGGACGATGATGCCGGTCCTGGGTCCGGGCATCCCGGGCATCCGGGTGGCCGCCCGGTACGTGCCGACCGGCGGCGGCCTCCAGGTCGGCGGCGACTGGTACGACATGATCCGGCTGCCCGGCGGGACCAGCCGCTCCGGCGGGCGGGGCGCGGGGCGCATCGCCCTGGTCATCGGCGACGTCCAGGGGCACGACGTGCGGGCCGCGGGCCTCATGGGTCAGCTGCGGATCGCGCTGCGGGCGTACGCCTCCGAGGGGCACCGGCCGGACGCGGTCCTCTCCCGGGCCTCGCGCTTCCTGTACGGGATCACCGACGGGGACGACGGCGAGGCGAGCGGCGGGCCGCGGTTCGCGACCTGTCTCTACCTGGAGGTGGACCTGGAGACGGGGACGGTGGAGATCGCACGGGCGGGGCACCCGGACCCGGCGGTGCGGATGAACGACGGGACGGTGCTGCTGCGGCCGACGGCCGGCGGCCTGCCCCTGGGCATCGACCCCGACACCGACTACCCCACCACCCGGCTCACCCTGGAGCCCGGCGAGACCCTCATGATCTGCACCGAC
This sequence comes from Streptomyces sp. NPDC104202, assembly GCF_055584185.1. Classification (NCBI taxonomy): domain Bacteria; kingdom Bacillati; phylum Actinomycetota; class Actinomycetes; order Kitasatosporales; family Streptomycetaceae; genus Streptomyces; species Streptomyces sp. NPDC104202. The sequence continues at coordinate 110,955 of NZ_JBVJMN010000005.1, forward strand.
GGCCTCCTGGAGACCGGCGGCCACGACCTGGACACCGGCTGGGAGCGCGTCAGGGCGCTGCTGGAGTCCCATGACGGCGAGGACCTGGAGCAACTGGCCGACACGCTCGTGGAGGCCGTCCACGGGCCCGGCTCGCACCACACCACGGGTCCGCTCGCCGACCGCCGCGAGGACGACATCGCCGTCCTGCTGCTCTCCCGGCATCCCGCGGGCCCGCTGGTGGAGGCCCCGCGCCGGACGCTCATGACGATCGCCCAGGCCGAGCCGGAGCGGATCGCGGAGGCGCGCCAGCAGCTGCGGCAGCTGCTGCACGACTGGGCGGACGAGGACCAGCTCGACTCGGCGGTCCTGATGGTCTCGGAGATGGTGACCAACGTGCTCGTCCACACCGACGGCGACGCCCTGCTGGTGGCCGAGGTCGCCTGCGCCGAGAAGTCCCGCCGGCTGCGGGTCGAGGTCTCGGACACCAGTGACGAGCTCCCGCACAAGCGCCATCCCGGCGAGATGGCGTCCAGCGGCCGCGGTCTGGTCCTCATGGAGATGCTGGCGCACGCGTGGGGCGTCGACCCGCGCGGCGAGGGCAAGGCCATCTGGTTCGAGCTGAACGAACCGCCGTCGGCCGACGGCTGCTGCGGATAGGCCCCGGCGGGCGCTGCCGGGCTTCCGGCAGGCGGTCGCCTCCGGCAGGCGGTCGCCTCCGCCGCGGCGCAGACTGGACGTGGCACGGCCGCAGGGGGACCACGGAGCGCGCCATGGACATCCACAAGGTCGGCAGCGACACCACCGTTCTCGCCGACAGCCTCGAAGTGCCCGGGATCGGGCACCTGCCCGCCAACGCGTACGTGCTCACCGCCGCCGAGCCGGTGGTCGTCGACACGGGGCTCTCGCTGGAGGACCGTGACTTCCTCGCGGCGCTGGGCCGGGTGATGGACCCGGCGGACGTGCGCTGGATCTGGCTCACCCATCCGGACCGGGACCACACGGGCGGGATCTTCGACCTGCTGGAGGCCGCGCCCGGGGCGCGCGTGATCACGACCTTCCTCGGCTTCGGGATCATGACGACCGAGCGGCCGCTGCCCATGGACCGGGTGTACTTCCTGAACCCGGGCCAGTCCCTGGACGTCGGCGACCGGACGCTGCACGCCTTCCGGCCGCCGCTCTTCGACAACCCGTCGACCGTCGGCTTCTACGACGACCGGACCCGGATGTGCTTCAGCTCGGACTGCTTCGGCGGTCCGATGCCGAGCGCCGAGATCGCCGAGAGCGGGCACGCGAGCGACCTGAAGCCGGAGGAGCTGCGGCGGGCCCAGCTGATGTGGGCGACGATCGACAGCCCGTGGGTGCACCTGGTGGACCCGGCGAAGTACCGGGCGACGATCGAGCCGCTGCGGTCGATGAACCCGGAGGTCGTGCTCTGCACGCATCTGCCGCCGGCCGTGCGGATGACGGACCGGCTGCTGGAGACGATCTCCTCCGCCCCGGACTGCGACCCGTTCGTCGGCCCGGACCAGGCGGCCCTGGAACAGCTCCTGGCCACCTTCGAGCCGGGCGGCATGGCGACCGCCTGACCGGCCCGCGGGAGCGGCCCGGCCGACCGGGTCAGTCGGCCTTTGGAGTCCCGGCGGGGTCCGCCGGGACTCCGTACCGCGTCCGCAGTTCGCCGAGGACGCCGGTCACGGCGGCGGTGAGGGGGACGGCGAGGAGCATCCCGAGGACGCCGGCGACGGAGGCGCCCGCGGTGATGGCGAGCATCACGACGGCGGGGTGCATCTGGACGGTCCTGCTCTGGACGAGCGGCTGGAGGACGTTGCCCTCGATGACCTGGACGGCCAGGACGATGCCGAGCACCCAGAGCGCGATGACGAAGCCGCGGTCGGCGAGGGCGACGAGGACGGCGACGGCGCCCGAGAGGAAGGCACCGAGGTAGGGGATGTAGGCGGTGACGAAGACGAGCGCGGCCAGCCCGACGGCGCCGGGCACGTCGAGGACGAGCAGCCCGACGCCGATGAGGACGGCGTCGACGAGGGCGACGAAGGTCGTGCCGCGCATGAACCCCTCGACCGCCTCGAAGGCGCGGCGGGCCATCGCCTCGACGAGGTCGCCGGTGGCGCGGGGGACGAGGGAGCGCAGGGCGCCGGCGGCCCGGTCGGAGTCCTTGAGGAAGAAGAAGATCAGGAGCAGGGCGAGGACGGCGGTGGCGAGCATCTCGCCGACGACGCTGATGCCGCTGATGACCCCGGAGGCGGCGGTGCCGCCGAACTTCTCCAGGAGGCTCCTGGCGTTCTTGGCGAGGTCGTCGAGGGAGGTGCCGGCGGCGCCGAGGTGCTTGGCGATGTCGGTGGCGGCCTGTCGCAGCGAGGCGACGATCTGGTCGCCGGTGTCGATGAGGGCGACGACGACGATGTACGTGGCGCCGCCGACGACCGCGAGGACGGCGACGACGGTGAGCGCGGCGGCGAGCCCCTTGCGGACCTTCATCCCCAGCAGGCGGCGGTAGAGCGGCCCGAGCAGGGCGGTGCCGAGGATGGCGAGGAGGACGGGGGTGACGGCGGTCTTGAAGACGACGCAGAGCCAGACGAAGACGGCGAGGACGCCGGCGCCGAGCAGCAGGACGACACACCAGGCGGCGAAGCGACGGACGGGGTCGGGGAGGAGCGCTCGGGTCGTCTGCACGCGTCCACCGGACCATGCCCGTCGGCGTGTCGTCGCGCGCTGGCGGCCGTACGGGCGACGGCCCGTCAGCATCCGGGGCGGAGCGGGACACGCGTGCGGGGCGGGACACGCGTGCGGAGCGGGACACGCGTGCGGAGCGGGACACGCGTGCGGGGCGGGGCTCGTGGCCCCGCCCCGTGCGGTGTCCGGTCGTCGCTCGCCTACTCGCCCATGCCGTGGACGGCCGGGATGGTGCCGAGGCGGCCCGCCTGGAAGTCCTCGAAGGCCTGGCGCAGTTCGGCCTGGGTGTTCATGACGAACGGGCCGTAGTGGGCCATGGGTTCGCGGATCGGCTGCCCGCCGAGGAGGACGACCTCCAGGTCCGGGGTGTTGCCGTCCTGCTTCTCGTCGGCGCGGACGGTGAGCGCGCCGCCCTTGCCGAAGACGGCGGTCTGGCCCATGTGGACGGGCCGCCGCTCGGCGCCGACGGTGCCGCGGCCGGCGAGCACGTAGGCGAGGCCGTTGAAGTCCTCGCGCCACGGCAGGCTGATCTCGGCGCCGGGGCGCAGGGTGGCGTGGATCATCGTGATCGGGGTGTGGGTGATGCCGGGACCCTGGTGGCCGTCGAGCTCGCCGGCGATGACGCGGAGGAGCGCGCCGCCGTCGGGGGAGGTGAGCAGCTGGACCTGGCCGCCGCGGATGTCCTGGTAGCGGGGGGCCATCATCTTGTCGGCGGCGGGGAGGTTGACCCAGAGCTGGAGGCCGTGGAAGAGGCCGCCGCTGACGACGAGGGACTCCGGCGGGGCCTCGATGTGGAGGAGGCCGGCGCCGGCGGTCATCCACTGGGTGTCGCCGTTGGTGATGGTGCCGCCGCCGCCCTGGGAGTCCTGGTGGTCGAAGATCCCGTCGATGATGTAGGTGACGGTCTCGAAGCCCCGGTGGGGGTGCCAGGGCGTGCCCTTGGGCTCGCCGGGGGCGTACTCCACCTCGCCCATCTGGTCCATCATGATGAACGGGTCGAGGTACTGGTAGTTGATCCCCGCGAAGGCCCGGCGGACCGGGAAGCCCTCGCCCTCGAACCCCTGCGGGGCCGTGGTGACGGCGAGCACGGGGCGGGTGACGGCATCGGCCGGGGCGGCGACGCGCGGCAGGGTGAGCGGGTTCTCGACAGTCACAGCGGGCATGACCGGACCTCCTAGGTGCGACCTTGTACGACCACTTTAGTTGAACGCTGAACTTTCTGCCACCCGGAACGCGGAGCGCCCGGAAGGAATTCCTCCCGGGCGCTCCCGACCTGCTCCCAGCCTCCGTCAGCCGTACATCCGCCGCATCGCGAAGTCGACCATCTGCTCCACGGCCTTCGCGTCGAAGACCATGCGGTGGTCGCCCTCCATGTCGAGGACGAAGCCGTAGCCGGTCGGCAGCAGGTCGATCACCTCGGCCCCGGTGATCACGAAGTACTTCGACTCCTTGCCCGCGTACCGCCGCAGCTCCTTGAGCGAGGTGAACATCGGGATCACCGGCTGCTGGGTGTTGTGCAGGGCCAGGAAGCCCGGGTTGTCACCGCGCGGGCAGTAGACCTTGGACGTGGCGAAGATCTGCTGGAAGTCCTCCGGCGCGAGCGTGCCGGTCGTGAACGCCCGTACGGCGTCGGCGAGCGAGGGCGGCGAGGGCTCCGGATAGAGCGGCGCCTGCTGCTGCCCGTAACCGGCGCCCGGCATGCCGGCCTGCATGCCGCCCTGCGGCGCGTACTGCCCCTGCGGCGGCGGCGCGTACTGCTGCTGGGCACCCGGATTCTGCTCGTAGCCGTACATGGGGCCAAGCCTATCGAGCCGGGCCGCGGCCGCCGCCCGATGGGCCGGATCGACGTCGCGGACGTCACAGATGGCCGGATAGGGGTTGCTTCTTATTACCGGTGGGTAGCATCATCGGAGAGAGCGTGTTGCTACTCGCTGGTACGTGTACGAGGAACCTGCCTCCCCGAGCCTTACGGAGCCGTCGCCATGGGGCACTACAAGTCGAATCTCCGCGACATCGAGTTCAACCTCTTCGAGGTGCTCGGCCGCGACAAGGTGTACGGCACCGGTCCGTTCGAGGAGATGGACGTCGAGACCGCCAAGAGCATCCTCGACGAGATCCGCCGCCTCGCCGAGAACGAGCTCGCGGAGTCCTTCGCCGACGCCGACCGCAACCCGCCCGTCTTCGACCCCGAGACCAACACCGCCCCGGTACCGGCCTCCTTCAAGAAGTCCTACAAGGCCTTCATGGACTCCGAGTACTGGCGCCTCGGCATCCCCGAGGGCATCGGCGGCACCGTCTCCCCGCGCTCCCTCGTCTGGGCCTACGCCGAGCTGCTCCTCGGCTCGAACCCGGCCATCTGGATGTACTCCTCCGGCCCCGCCTTCGCCGGCGTCCTCTACAACGAGGGCAACGAGGCCCAGAAGAAGATCGCCCAGATCGCGGTCGAGAAGCGCTGGGGCTCCACCATGGTCCTCACCGAGCCCGACGCCGGCTCGGACGTCGGCGCCGGCCGCACCAAGGCCGTCCAGCAGGAGGACGGCTCCTGGCACATCGAGGGCGTGAAGCGCTTCATCACCTCCGGTGAGCACGACATGGAGGAGAACATCCTCCACTACGTCCTCGCCCGCCCCGAGGGCGCCGGCCCCGGCACCAAGGGCCTCTCCCTCTTCCTCGTCCCCAAGTACGAGTTCGACTGGGAGACCGGCGAGCTGGGCGAGCGCAACGGCGTCTACGCCACCAACGTCGAGCACAAGATGGGCCTCAAGGCCTCCAACACGTGCGAGATGACCTTCGGCGACCGCCACCCCGCCAAGGGCTGGCTCGTCGGCGACAAGCACGAGGGCATCCGCCAGATGTTCCTCATCATCGAGTTCGCCCGCATGATGGTCGGCACGAAGGCGATCTCCACCCTCTCCACGGGCTACCTCAACGCCCTGGAGTACGCCAAGGAGCGCGTCCAGGGCACCGACCTGGCCAACTTCATGGACAAGGCGGCCCCCAAGGTCACCATCACGCACCACCCCGACGTCCGCCGCTCGCTGATGACGCAGAAGGCGTACGCCGAGGGCATGCGCTCCCTCGTCCTCTACACGGCCTCCGTGCAGGACGAGATCGCGATCAAGGAAGCGGCCGGCGAGGACGTCAAGGCCCTGCACGGCCTGAACGACCTGCTGCTCCCGATCGTCAAGGGCTACGGCTCCGAGAAGGGCTACGAGCAGCTCGCGCAGTCGCTCCAGACCTTCGGCGGCTCCGGCTTCCTGCAGGAGTACCCGATCGAGCAGTACATCCGCGACGCCAAGATCGACACCCTCTACGAGGGCACCACCGCCATCCAGGGCCAGGACTTCTTCTTCCGGAAGATCGTCCGCGACCAGGGCGCCTCCCTGAACGCGCTGTCCGAGGAGATCAAGAAGTTCCTCGCGGTCGGCACCGGCGGCGACGACCTGGCCGGCGCCCGCGACGCGCTCGCCAAGGCCGCCGTCGACCTGGAGGCCATCGTCGGCACGATGATCACCGACCTCACCGCCACCGGCGAGGACGTGAAGAACATCTACAAGGTCGGCCTCAACACCACCCGCCTGCTGCTCGCCTCCGGCGACGTCGTCGTCGGCTACCTGCTCCTCAAGGGCGCGGCCGTCGCCGCCGAGAAGCTGGCCGCCGGCGCCACCGGCAAGGACGTCGCCTTCTACCAGGGCAAGATCGCGGCCGCGAAGTTCTTCGCCGCCAACGTCCTGCCCGGCGTCTCCGCCGAGCGCGCCCTGGCCGAGGCCGTCGACGGCTCGGTGATGGACCTGGACGAGGCCGCGTTCTAAGCGACGCACCTGGTCCTTCCGGTACGGCCCGTCCCCGGGGAGGGGGGCGGGCCGTACTCTCTTTCCCGGTCAGCGGGGCGGCCCGCCGGGCCGTTCCATTTCCGGGGCCCCGACTTCGTATTCCGGGCCGTGCGTAAGGTGAACCCATGAGCAGCGCAGCTTCCCGTCCCACCGCCGGCCCCTTCGACCGCGGCCACACCGACGACCTGATGGCCTTCCTCGCGGCCTCGCCGACGCCGTACCACGCCGTCGCCACGGCCGCCGAGCGGCTGGAGAAGGCCGGCTTCCGGCGCGTCGAGGAGACCGCGTCGTGGGACGGGACGACGGGCGGGAAGTACGTGGTCCGCGGCGGCGCGATCATCGCCTGGTACGTGCCGGAGGGCGCCGCCCCGCACACCCCCTTCCGGATCGTCGGCGCCCACACCGACTCCCCGAACCTCCGCGTCAAGCCCCAGCCCGACATGGGCACCCAGGGCTGGCGCCAGGTCGCCGTCGAGATCTACGGCGGTCCGCTGCTCAACAGCTGGCTCGACCGCGACCTCGGCCTCGCCGGACGCCTCACCCTCCGCGACGGCTCCCAGAAGCTCGTGAACGTCGACCGTCCCCTGCTGCGCGTCCCGCAGCTCGCCGTCCACCTCGACCGCGGGGTCAACGACGGCATGAAGCTGGAGCGCCAGCGCCACATGCAGCCCATCTGGGGCCTCGGCGACGTCCACGAGGGCGACCTCATCGCCTTCGTCGCCGAGGAGGCGGGCCTCGACGCCGAGGACGTGACCGGCTGGGACCTCATGGTCAGCGCCATCGAGGCCCCCGCCTACCTGGGCCGCGACCGCGAACTCGTCGCCGGCCCCCGCATGGACAACCTCATCTCCGTGCACGCCGCCGTCGCCGCGCTCGCCGCCGTCGCCGGCCGCGAGGACCTCCCCTACATCCCCGTCCTCGCCGCCTTCGACCACGAGGAGAACGGCTCCGAGGCCGACACCGGCGCCCAGGGCCCGCTCCTCGGCAACGTCCTGGAACGCTCCGTCTACGCCCGCGGCGGTGCCTACGAGGACCGCGCCCGCGCCCTCGCCGGCTCGATCTGCCTCTCCTCCGACGTCGGCCACGCCGTCCACCCCAACTACGCGGAGCGCCACGACCCGACGCACCACCCGCGCCCCAACGGCGGCCCGATCCTCAAGGTCAACGTCAACCAGCGCTACGCCACCGACGGCGCCGGCCGGGCCGTCTTCGCCGCCGCCTGCGAGAAGGCCGGCGTGCCGTGGCAGTCCTTCGTCTCCCACAACGACATGCCCTGCGGCACCACGATCGGCCCCATCACCGCCGCCCGCCACGGCATCAGGACCGTCGACATCGGCGTCGCCTGCCTGTCCATGCACAGCGCCCGCGAGCTCTGCGGCGCCGAGGACCCCTACCTCCTCGCCAACGCGCTCGTCGCCTTCCTGGAGGGCTGACCGCCCCGCGGCCCCGCCGCGAAACATCGGCGAAAGCCCCCTCCTGGCAGCCTCGCCGCATGCACCGACACGAGGGTCCGCCGCCCAGGAGACTCGCCCTGCTCGCCACCGCCGCCGCGCTCCTCGCCGCGGCGGCGGCCTGGGGGCTGGTCGACCACTACGCCGACCGCCCCCCGTGGGCCACCGACATCGCCTACGAGGGCGGCTACGTGCAGGCCGCCCGCATCCGCGGCTTCGACGTCGACGGCTCGCGCACCAAGGCCCTCCTCGCCGGCGAGTGCGCCCTCATGGAACGCCAGGGCCTCGGCGGCGCCCGCGCCGCCCACGACCCGGCGGCCTGGGTCGCCGGCTGCCTGGACGGCGCCGCGGGACGCACGTCCAGGAACCAGGGAATCGTGCGCTAGCGCGCGTACCGCCGGGCAGCCTCAGCCGTCCATGCCCGCCAGGATCAGCGGCAGCCGGGCCACGCCCTCGGCGGTGACCTTCACCGGGACGCCCCAGTCCTGCTGGTGGACGTGGCAGGCCGGGTACTCGTTGGCCGGGTCGTCGTCGCACGACGCCGCCATCGCGGAGACGTGCAGCACGCCCTCCGTCAGCTCCGGGTTCAGGTCGAGCTCGCGGAACAGGTCCGTGCCCGTGCCCTCGCCCGCGACCAGCAGCTCCGGCGGCGTCGAGGAGACCAGCAGCCGGGTCGAGGGACCGTACCGCTCGTCGAGCTTCTGGCCCGTCGGGGCCTGGAAGACCACGTCCAGGCGCAGCCGGCCCGGGGCGACCTCGGTGGCCTCCCGGCGGGTGCGGTGCGCCACCGCGTCCACCTGGACGGCCTCCTCGGGCAGCCGCAGCCGGGTCAGGCGGTGCCGGGCGGACTCGACGACCACGATGTCGTCGTCGACGAGCACCGCGCCGCTGGGCTCGCGCAGGTCCGTGGCGAGCGTGGTGACCTCGCCCGTGGCGGGGTCGAAGCGGCGCAGGGCGTGGTTGTACGTGTCGCTGATGGCGACCGACCCGTCCGGGAGCGCCGTCACGCCCAGCGGGTGCTGGAGGAGCGCCTGGGCGGCGTCGCCGTCGCGGTGCCCGAAGTCGAACAGGCCCGTGCCGACGGCGGTGTGCACGACGCCCTCCGTGTCGATCCACCGCACCGCGCTCGTCTCGGAGTCGGCGATCCACAGCCGGTCCTCGGTCGCGGCGAGCCCGGACGGCTGCGCGAACCACGCCTCGGCGGCGGGGCCGTCGACGAGCCCCTCGTTGGTGGTGCCCGCCGCGACCGCGACCGTCCGGGTCTCCGGGTCGTACGTCCACAACTGGTGGACGCCCGCCATCGCGATCCACACCTTCCCCTGCCACCACGCCACGTCCCACGGCGACGACAGGTCCACCTCCAGAGCCGGCCCCGACGTGGGCGACCCCTGCCACCACTGCTTCCCGGTGCCCGCGACCAGCTCGATCGCCCCGGTCTCCGGGTCGTACGTGCGCAGGGCGTGGTGCACGGTGTCCGCGACGACGACCGTGCCGTCGGGCAGCAGGGCCAGGCCCTGCGGCTCCCGGAAGACGCCCTCGCCGATCCGCTTCACGACCGTCTCGCCGTCCGGCGCCAGCTCGACCAGCTGGTGCCGGGTCGTGTCGGAGACCAGGAGGTTGCCGTCGCCCAGCACCACGGCCTTGCCCGGGAACCGCAGATCGGTCGCGACCGGCTCCGGCGCCACGTAGGGCCCGTCCCCGCGCCGCAGGGTGCCCTTCGCCCCGTGCTCGGCCTCCAGCTCCTCCACCAGCGTCCGGATCGCGTTGGCGTGCCCCTCACCGGCGTGCTGCGCGACGACGTACCCCTCGGGGTCGATCACCACCAGCGTCGGCCACGCCCGCACCGCGTACTGCTTCCACGTGGCGAGCTCCGGGTCGTCCAGCACCGGGTGGTGCACCTCGTAGCGCTCCACCGCGTCCACGACCGCCTGGTGCTCCGCCTCGTGCACGAACTTCGGCGAGTGCACCCCCACGATCACCAGCGTGTCCCGGTGCTTCTCCTCCAGGTCCCGCAGCTCGTCGAGCACGTGCAGGCAGTTCACACAGCAGAAGGTCCAGAAGTCGAGAAGAACGATCTTCCCGCGCAGGTCCGCGAGGGTCAGGTCGTCTCCGCCCGTGTTCAGCCAGCCGCCCTTGCCGATCAGCTCGGGGGCACGGACACGGGCACGGCGGGGCGCGGGGGTGTGCGCCGCAGAGGCATCGTTCATGCTTCAAGCTTGCCATCCGGCCATGAACGGCGGATCACGCGCGTGCGGCGGGGCCGGTGGGTGACGGGTGCGTGGCTGTGGGTGAGAGGAGGGGAAGGCGGGGCAGTCATAGGGGTATGAAATATCTGGTAAGGGACAAGATCTTCTCGATCGGTGACGACTACTGGATCGAGGACGAGCACGGGCGGCACGCGTTCCTCGTCGACGGCAAGGCGATGCGGCTGCGGGACACGCTGGAGCTGAAGGACCCGGACGGACAGGTCCTGGTGACGCTGCGGCAGAAGATGTTCAGCCTGCGGGACGCGATGACGATCGAGCGGGACGAGCGGCCGCTGGCGACCGTGCGGCGCAAGAGGCTGTCGCTGCTGCGGAACCACTACCGGGTGACGCTGGTGGAGGGGACCGGACTGGACGTCAGCGGGCGGGTGCTCGACCGGGAGTTCACGGTCGAGTACGAGGGGGAGCTGCTGGCGCACGTCTCGCGGCGGTGGTTCCACGTGCGGGAGACGTACGCGGTGAACGTGGTCCGGGAGGACGCGGACGCCTCGCTGCTCGTCGCGGTGGCGGTGTGCGTGATCCGGATGGCGGAGCGGGAGGACTAGGGCCTGTCCACGGTTCGGCGCGGGGGGAGTTGTCGGTGGACGGGCTGGTGGGGGAACCTGGTCGACCGTACAGGTCCCACCCCGGCCGATCGCCCGCAGGAGCTGGAGATGCACACGCACGTCACGCCGTTCGACCTCCGCGCGTGGCAGGAGGGGGGCCGGCACGACTACCGGGCGGGCTGGACGGGGGTCTCGCCGGAGTTCGGCGAGATCACGCTGACCTGCCCCCTCCCCCGCACCTCTCCCGAATCCCTGGTCTCGGAGGTGCGCGGCGGGCGGCTTCCGACCGCCTCGTTCGAGGCGCGCGGGGCGCACGTCGAGGGGATGCGGCTGCCGGGACTGAACCGGTCGACGCTGCGGGTCGGCGACCGGATGGTGTACGTGACGCGGAACCGTTTCGGCGCCACGTCGGCGCAGCGTGCCCTGGAGATGCGGTACGCGGGCGACCGCTTCCGGCTCGCGGCCCTCGACGCGCGCGGCCACGTCCTGAGCCGTGCCGCGGACGAGGAGGATCCCGGGGTCGCGATCACCGTCCGCGAGGCGGGGCGCGGGAAGGGCCGGAGGCTCTCCGTGCGCGTGGAGGGGCGTGCCGGAAGCGGGGACCTGGCCCTCGCGCTGGTCTTCGCGGGGGTGGACCGCTCGGCCCTGACACGGCTCGGTGCCGTGCGGGCCGGGCTGTCGCGGGTGACCCACTTCTGGGCCGAGTCCCAGTACTGACCGGGCGGGGAGGGACGTGTCCCCGCCCGGTCAGGACGGGGACGGGGCCGTGTCCCCGCCGTTCAGCGGGTCCCGGTGGCGGACTCAGCCGCGGCGGGCGGGGGGTGTCGCGAGGCCCAGGACGCGGTCCTTGAGGGCGGGGAACTGTTCGCGGGTGGCGGTCACCTTGGCGGGGTCGAGGACGACGCGGAGGGTCTCCTCGTCGGGACCGGCCTCGGCGAGGGTCTCGCCCCAGGGGTCGACGACGAGGGAGTGTCCGGCCTGCTCGACGCCGGCATGGGTGCCGGCGGTGCCGCAGGCGAGGACGTACGCCTGGTTCTCGACGGCCCGGGCGCGGGCGAGGAGCGACCAGTGGGCGCGGCGGCGCGCGGGCCATCCGGCGGGGACGACGAAGGCCTGGGCGCCGGCGTCGACGAGGCCGCGGAAGAGTTCGGGGAAGCGCAGGTCGTAGCAGGTGCCGACGCCCAGGGTGAGGTGGGGCAGGTCGACGGTGACGAGGTCCTCGCCGGCGGCCATCATCACGGCTTCGCCCTTGTCGAAGCCGAAGCGGTGGATCTTCCGGTAGGAGGCGACGAGTTCGCCGTCGGGGGAGAGGACGAGCGAGGTGTTGTAGAGGGCGCCGCCCTCGGCCTCGACGAAGGAGCCGGCGTGCAGCCAGACCCCGGCGTCGCGGGCGGCGGCGGCCATGGCCCGGTGGGTGGGGCCGTTGAGCGGCTCGGACTCGGCGGCGAACTGTTCGTACGCGAAGGCCCCCATGGGCCAGAGTTCCGGCAGGACGACGAGGTCGGCGCGGCCGGATTCCTCTCGTACGAGCCGGGCCACCCGGGCCCGTCGGGCGTCGACCGGTTCGTCCGGGTCTACCGCGATCTGGATCAGCGAGGCGCGCACACTACCACCGTCCTGGCATTCGAGCCGTCAACACCGGCCTACGATCGTCACACGAAAGCACTGCCGGGGTGCCTTCGGGCAGCGTAACTTAGCGTCCGAGCCTCCCACCCAGTCGTGTTTTCAGCCCGCGCACCGAAGAACCGCCGAGGGGTCCCGTGACCGTCCATCCCAGCCTCCAGAACTACGCCGACGCCTGGACGCACTCCATCGAGGCGATAGCCGAGCTGGTGCAGCCGCTCGTGGAGGGCGAATGGAACCGGCCAACGCCCTGCCCCGGCTGGTCGGTACGGGACATCGTGTCCCATGTGATCGGCATGGAGACCGAGATGCTGGGCGACCCGCGTCCGATCCATTCGCTGCCCCGGGATCTGTACCACGTACGCAGTGACTTCGCCCGCTACATGGAGGTCCAGGTCGATGTGCGGCGGCACCACACCGCCCCGGAGATGACCTCGGAGCTGGAGTACATCCTGATCCGCCGTGCGCGGCAGCTGCGCAACGAGAACCGCTCCCCCGAGCATCTGATGCGTGCTCCGCTGGGTGCCGAGCAGTCGCTGGAACTGGCCTACCGGACGCGTGCCTTCGACGTCTGGGTGCACGAGCAGGACCTGCGGGCGGCGCTGGGGACCCCGGGGAACCTGGACTCGGCGGGTGCGCTCGTCGCCCGGGACGTGCTGCTGGAGGCGCTGCCCGACATGGTCGCCAAGGACGCGGGGGCGCCGCCGTCGTCGGCGGTGGTGATCGACGTGAGCGGTCCGGTGGAGTTCCTGCGGACCGTGCGGGTGGACGCGCAGGGCCGTGGTTCGGTCGACGGCGCGCCGTCCCTGGGGCCGGCGGTGACGCTGGCGACGGACTGGGAGACGTTCGTACGGCTGGCGTGCGGCCGGGTCCGGCCGTCCGACGTCGCCGACCGGGTCAAGACGGAGGGCGACGCGGACCTGGCGCGGGCGATCCTGGACAACTTCGCGGTGACGCCCCGGTAGGGCGTCACGCGGGCACGTGGACGGCTTCCACGCGGCTGGCGACGAGCCGTTCCCGTTCCCTGCGGTGGGTGCGGGACTTGAGGCGCAGGATCTGCACGACGCCGACGGCCTCCAGGACGAAGACCGAGGAGAACGCGATCCGGTAGTCGCCGCCGGTCGCGTCGAGCAGGACGCCGACGGCGAGCAGCGTCGTCATCGAGGCGACGAATCCGCCCATGTTGACGATGCCGGAGGCGGTGCCCTGACGCTCCGGCGGATTGGCCGGGCGGGCGAAGTCGAAGCCGATCATCGAGGCGGGTCCGCAGGCGCCGAGGACCAGGCACAGGGTGACGAGCAGCCACATCGGCGCGTGGTCGCCGGGGTAGGCGAGGGTGGTGCCCCACAGCAGGGCGGTGGCGGCGACGGTGCCGAGGGCCAGCGGCGCGCGGGCCGTGTGGTGGCGGGCGATGATCTGCCCGTACGCGAGCCCGATGACCATGTTGGAGAGCACCACGAGGGTGAGCAGTGAGCCGGCCGTGGAGCGCGACAGGCCCTGGGCCTCGACGAGGTAGGGCAGGCCCCAGAGCAGCAGGAACACCATGGCGGGGAACTGGGTGGTGAAGTGCACCCACATGCCGAGGCGGGTGCCGGGTTCGCGCCAGGAGGCGGCGATCTGCCGGCGGACGAAGGCGGCTCCGGCGTGGGTGGCGGGTTCGGGTGCGAAGCCCTCGGGGTGGTCCTTGAGCAGGAGCAGCAGGAGGACGAGGACGACGACGCCGGCCAGGGAGCTGCCGACGAAGGTGGTGGTCCAGCCGAGGCCGTGCAGGGCGCGGGCGATGAAGACGGTGGAGACGAGGTTCCCGGCCATGCCGAAGAGGGCGGCGACCTGGCCGATGAGGGGGCCGCGGCGGGCGGGGAACCAGCGGCTGCCGAGCCGCAGGACGCTGATGAAGGTCATGGCGTCGCCGCAGCCGAGGAGGGCGCGGGAGGCGAGCGCGGTGCCGTACGAGGGGGAGAGCGCGAAGCCGAGCTGGCCGACGGTGAAGAGGACGACGCCGAGGGTGAGGACCTTCTTGGTGCCGAGGCGGTCGACCATGAGGCCGACGGGTATCTGCATGCCGGCGTAGACCAGCAGCTGGAGTATGGAGAAGGTGGAGAGGGCGGAGGCGTTGACGTCGAAGCGGTCGGCGGCGTCGAGGCCGGCGACGCCGAGGGACGTGCGGAAGATGACGGCGACGAAGTAGACGGCGACGCCGACCCCCCAGACGAGTGCCGCGCGGCGGCCGCCGGGGGGATCTCCGGGGAGGGTGACCGCGGAGCCGTAGGAGCGGTTCACCGGTCCTCACCCCGGACCAGGACCTTGACCCAGCTGAGGTGCTGGCGGACGCAGTGGGCGGCGCCCTCGACGTCGCCGGCGCGGATCCGGTCGAGGATCTCGGCGTGTTCGGTGATGTTCTTGGCGACGCGGTCGGGCTGGGACTGCATCACGGCGACGCCCATGCGGAGCTGGCGGTCGCGGAGCTGGTCGTAGAGCCGGGAGAGGATCTGGTTGCCGGCGTGGCGGACGATCTCGGCGTGGAAGCAGCGGTCGGTGACGGCGACTTCGGCGAGGTCTCCGGCCAGGGCGCGCCGCTTCTGCTCCTCCAGGAGCTCTTCGAGCCGGGTGATCAGCGAGGCAGGGGCGGGCACGGCGCGGCGGACGGCGAACTCCTCGACGAGGAGCCGGGTCTCGACGACGTCGGCGATCTCCTGGGCGGAGACGGCGAGGACCAGCGCGCCCTTCTTCGGGTAGAGCTTGAGCAGCCCTTCCATCTCCAGCTTGAGCAGTGCCTCGCGGACGGGGGTCCGGGAGACTCCGACGGCCTCGGCGAGTTCGCCCTCCGTGAGGAGGGTGCCTCCCTCGTAGCGCCGGTCGAGTACGGCCTGCTTGACGTGCATGTAGACGCGGTCGGCCGCGGGGGGCTGCTTGGTGGGCGCCGGGGCTGGGGCGGATGGCATGCGCACAGCATAGATACAACAGAGGTGCAACAGACGGCCCCGTCCACATCGTGGACGGGGCCGGATGTTTCACGTGAAACGGGCGAACCCGCTGACTACGCCCAGGTGATCAGCCGCTTCGGCTGCTCCAGGACCGCGGCGATGTCGGCCAGGAACTTGGAGCCGAGCTCGCCGTCGACCAGCCGGTGGTCGAAGGAGAGGGCCAGCGTGGTGACCTGGCGGGGCTTCACCTTGCCCTTGTGGACCCACGGCTGGAGCTTGATCGCACCGACCGCGAGGATCGCGGACTCGCCGGGGTTCAGGATGGGCGTACCGGTGTCGACGCCGAAGACGCCGACGTTGGTGATGGTGAAGGTGCCGCCCTGCATCGCCGCCGGTGTCGTCTTGCCCTCGCGAGCGGTGGCGACGAGCTCGCTCAGCGACCTCGAGAGCTCGGGCAGGGTCTGGGCGTGCGCGTCCTTGATGTTCGGCACGATCAGACCGCGCGGCGTGGCCGCGGCGATGCCCAGGTTCACGTAGTGCTTGAGGACGATCTCCTGCGCCGCCTCGTCCCAGGCGGCGTTGATCTCCGGGTTGCGCCGGACCGCGACGAGCACGGCCTTGGCGATGAGGAGGAGCGGGTTGACCCGCAGGCCCGCCATGTCCTTGTCGGACTTGAGCTCCTCGACCAGCTTCATCGTGCGCGTGATGTCGAAGGTCACGAACTCGGTGACGTGCGGGGCCGTGAAGGCCGAACCGACCATCGCCGCCGCCGTGGCCTTCCGTACGCCCTTGATGGGCACACGGGTCTCCCGGGCGTCGGACGACACCGACGGGGCCGCCGCGGGCGCGGCGACCGGGGCGGGGGCCGCCACGGGGGCCGGGGCCTCGACGGCCGGCGCGGACGCCGGAGCCGCCGCCGCGTGGACGTCGTCCCGGGTGATGACGCCGTCCGGGCCGGTCGGGGTGACCGTCGCCAGGTCGACGCCGAGGTCCTTCGCGAGCTTCCGGACCGGCGGCTTGGCCAGCGGGCGGGCGCCGGCCGGCGCGTGCCCGTTGAGCTGCTCCGGCACGGAGACCGCGACGGGCGTGGGTGCGGCGACGGCGGCGGGCGCGGGTGCGCCCACCGTCTCCGGCACCGCCTTGCGGGCGCGGCGCTTGGTGGAGCTGGCGGTCACGCCGTAGCCGACGAGAACCGGCTGGCGGCCCTTCGGCTCGTCGTCCTCGGCCGCCGGGACGGCGGGGGCGGGGGTGGCCGCGGCCGGAGCCGCCTCGGCCACCGGGGCCTCGGCCGCGGGCGCGGCGCCGCCGCCGACGTTCACCGAGATGATGACCTGGCCGACGTCGACCGTGGTCCCCTCGGGGAAGAGCAGCTCGTGGACCGTGCCGTCGAACGGGATCGGCAGCTCGACGGCGGCCTTGGCCGTCTCGACCTCGCACACGACCTGGCCGTCGGTGACGGTGTCACCCGGCTGCACGTACCACTTGAGGATCTCGGCCTCGGTGAGGCCCTCGCCCACGTCGGGCATCTTGAATTCGCGGATCGTCACGGTGCTCTCCTCAGTACGCCAGCGAGCGGTCGACGGCGTCGAGCACGCGATCGAGACCCGGCAGGTACTCCTCCTCCAGGCGCGCCGGCGGATACGGCGCGTGGTAGCCGCCGACCCGCAGGACGGGGGCCTCCAGGTGGTAGAAGCAGCGCTCGGTGATCCGGGCGGCGATCTCCGCGCCGGAGCCGAAGAACACCGGCGCCTCGTGGACGACGACCAGGCGGCGGGTCTTCTCGACCGAGGCCTGGATGGTGTCGAAGTCCAGCGGGGAGATCGAGCGGAGGTCGACGACCTCCAGCGACTTGCCCTCCTCGGCGGCGGCCTCGGCCACCTCGAGGCAGGTCTTCACCATCGGGCCGTAGGCCACCAGGGTGAGGTCGGTGCCCTCGCGGGCGACCCGGGCCTTGTGCAGCTCGCCGGGGATGGCCTCGGTGTCGACCTCGCCCTTGTCCCAGTAGCGGCGCTTGGGCTCGAAGAAGATGACCGGGTCGTCGCTCTGGATCGCCTGCTGGAGCATCCAGTAGGCGTCGGAGGAGTTGGCCGGGGTGACGACCTTGAGGCCCGCCACGTGCGCGAAGAGCGACTCGGGGGACTCGGAGTGGTGCTCGACCGCGCCGATGCCGCCGCCGTAGGGGATGCGGATGACGACGGGCATCTTCACGGTGCCGAGCGAGCGGGCGCGGATCTTCGCCAGCTGCGTGACGATCTGGTCGTACGCCGGGAAGACGAAGCCGTCGAACTGGATCTCCACGACCGGCCGGTAGCCGCGCAGGGCGAGGCCGATCGCGGTGCCGACGATGCCGGACTCGGCGAGCGGGGTGTCGACGACGCGGTCCTCGCCGAAGTCCTTCTGCAGACCGTCGGTGATCCGGAAGACGCCGCCGAGCTTGCCGACGTCCAGACCCATGATGACGACCTTGGGGTCGGTCTCCAGGGCCTTGCGCAGGGACTCGTTGAGCGCCTTCGCGAGGGGAAGCTTCTGTACAGCCATGATTACTCGGCCTCTCCGTTCGCGAAGGACGCCTCGTAGGCGGCGAACTGCGCGCGTTCCTCGTCGACGAGCGCGTGCCCGTCCGCGTACACGTTGTCGAAGATCGCCATGTGCTCCGGGACGGGCATGGCGCGCACGACCTCGCGGACCTGCTTGCCGAGGGCCTCGCTCTCCGCCTCCAGCTCCTCGAAGAAGGCCGCGTCGGCGTGGCCCTCGTTCTCCATGTACGCCTTGAGGCGCTGGATCGGGTCCTTCGCCTCCCACTCCTCGCGCTCCGCGTCGCGGCGGTAGCGGGTGGGGTCGTCGGAGGTGGTGTGGGCGGCCATCCGGTACGTGAAGGCCTCGATGAGGGTCGGGCCCTCGCCGCGGCGGGCGCGCTCCAGCGCCGACCGGGTGACGGCCAGACAGGCGAGGACGTCGTTGCCGTCGACGCGGACGCCGGGGAAGCCGAAGCCGCGGGCGCGCTGGTAGAGCGGGACGCGGGTCTGCTTCTCGATGGGCTCGGAAATGGCCCACTGGTTGTTCTGGCAGAAGAAGACGACCGGGGCGTTGTAGACCGCGGAGAACACGAAGGACTCGTTCACGTCGCCCTGGCTGGAGGCGCCGTCGCCGAAGTACGCGAGGACCGCGGAATCCGCGCCGTCCTTGGCGATGCCCATGGCATAACCCGTGGCGTGCAGGGTCTGCGAGCCGAGCACGATCGTGTACAGGTGGAAATTGTTGCTGCTCGGATCCCAGCCACCGTGGTTCACGCCACGGAACATTCCGAGCAGATTCGTGGGGTCGACGCCACGGCACCAGGCGACGCCGTGCTCGCGGTAGGTCGGGAAGACGTAGTCGTCGTCCCGCAGGGCGCGGCCGGATCCGATCTGGGCCGCCTCCTGGCCGAGCAGCGAGGCCCACAGGCCCAGCTCGCCCTGGCGCTGGAGGGAGGTGGCCTCGGCGTCGAAGCGACGGGTGAGGACCATGTCGCGGTAGAGACCGCGCAGCTCCTCGGCGCTGAGGTCGATGTCGTAATCGGGGTGCTGGACGCGCTCTCCCTCGGGCGTCAGCAGCTGGACGAGCTCGGGCTCCACAGCGTCCGCCTCGGCGCGCGTGCTCGTCTTCTTGGTGGTGCTGGTGCTCGCGCTAGCGGTGCGCTTGGTGCCGCTGCTGCGTCGCGTCGTCTTGCGCGCGGCAGTGCTCTCCACGGTCACGTGCGTGCTCCTCCGTCGGTCCGGCCCCCGGGTTCGCCGGTAAGGCCAGTGCGGCTCTCCGCCTTATCCGTACCCTTCGCACGGGGTGGGTGCGACGCGGCCGGGGTCGGGCGTGACAGGTGCCCCGGCGAGCGCCCCTGTCATAGGCACGTTACCCACAGCGCAGCATTCCCGCGAAACCCCACTTGACCTGCGATTTTGCTTGGATTTCCAAGTAAATCGAGAAAAGGGGGAACAGCGGCTGGTCAGCGCGTCGGCAACGGCTTGGGGGGCCGCCGGAACAACGGGCACGTTATCCCGCGCACCCCGGGCGCGGGAAGAGCCAATATGTGAGACTGGCTGCGTGCGCGAAGATGGAAAAATCCGGGTATTTCTGCTGGACGACCACGAAGTCGTCCGGCGCGGCGTCCACGAGCTGCTCTCCGTGGAGGACGACATCGAGGTGGTCGGCGAGGCCGGCACGGCGGCGGACGCCCTGGTCAGGATCCCCGCGACCCGCCCCGACGTGGCGGTGCTCGACGTCCGGCTGCCCGACGGCAGCGGGGTCGAGGTCTGCCGCGAGATCCGCTCGCACGACGAGTCGGTCAAGTGCCTGATGCTCACCTCGTACGCCGACGACGAGGCCCTCTTCGACGCGATCATGGCCGGGGCCTCGGGTTACGTGCTCAAGGCCATCCGGGGCAACGAGCTGCTGAACGCGGTACGGGACGTGGCGGCCGGCAAGTCGCTGCTCGACCCGGTCGCCACCGCCCGCGTCCTGGAGCGGCTGCGCGACGGCAACAACCCGAAGGGTGACGACAAGCTCTCCAACCTGACGGAGCAGGAGCGCAAGATCCTGGACCTGATCGGCGAGGGCCTGACCAACCGGGTCATCGGCGAGCGGCTCCACCTGGCGGAGAAGACCATCAAGAACTACGTCTCCAGCCTGCTGTCGAAGCTGGGCATGGAGCGGCGCTCGCAGGCCGCGGCGTACGTGGCCCGGCTCCAGGCCGAGCGCCACTGACCCACCGGGGCTCCGGGCCGGTGCGCGGGCGCGCGCCGGCCGGGCCCCGGCCTCTCCGGGTGCGGGCGCGACGGGCCTTGGCCTCTCCGGGTGCGGGCGCGACGGGCCCTGGCCGTTCTCGGCGACGGGCCGTGGTCGTCTCCGGCGGCGGGCCGTGGTCGTCTTCGGGACCTACGTCCCCGCGAAACCGGGGCAGGGGCCCCTTTTCCGACAGGGTGCCGGTGGCGGAGAGTGGAACCATGTCCACCGACGAGATCCGCGCCATCGAGCTCCTCCGCCGCGTGTCCTACGGCCGGGTGGCGACGAGCATGCGGGCGATGCCGTTCGTCGCCCCCGCCCGGCACATCGTGGCCGACGACCGCGTGCTGCTCCGGCTGCACCGGGGTCTCGGCTACCACCGCGCCTGCAACGGCAGCGTCGTCGCGTACGGGGCGGACAACTTCGACTCCGGGTCGGAGCACCTCTGGTCCGTGCAGTTCACCGGCACCGCCGAGATCGTCGAGCCGACCGACGCGGAGCTCGCGGCCTTCGGGGCCGAGCCCGAGCTCGTGGACGGCGAGCCCTTCGACCCGGTCTACATGCGGATCGAACCGCAGTTCGTGACGGTGCACGCCCTCGACTACGCGAACGAGACGCCGGCCACCCTCACCGGCAGCGCTTCCGTAAGGCGACACCTCCACCACGTAGCGTGATCTAACATTTGGCCGGTGCCGCGCTCATCTGAACCCGCTTCCCGGCCCGTCGGCGCCTTACCCCACGGCCGGCCGCCCCGCCCCTCCGGAACCCCGCCCGTCGGCGCCCTGCTGCGCCGCCACCGGCACGCCGGAGAGCCCCTGTCCTGCCGGCCCGTGACCGAGGGCCTGCTCAACCGCGGGTTCCGGCTCACCACCACCCGCGGCACCTACTTCCTGAAACAGCACCTGGACGCGCCCACCGCCGACCGGGCGACGATCGTCCGGCAGCACCGCGCCACCCAGCGCCTCTACGCCCTCGGGCTGCCCGTCGCCCCGCCCCTCGCCGACGCCGCCGGCCGGACGGTCTCCGTCGTGGACGGCCACTGCTACGCCCTGCACCCCTGGATCGAGGGCCGCCACCGCGACGGCGCCCAGCTCAGCGCGGGCTGCTCACGCCGCCTCGGCACCCTCCTCGGCCGGGTCCACACCGCCCTCGACCGGGTGATGGAGCCCGGGACGGACGGCGGATCCGACGACGGCGGCCGCGCCAGCGCCGACCTCCCGGACACCTTCCTCGCCATCGACGAGCTGATCCGCCTGGTCCAGGCGCAAAGCCCCCGCGACAGCTTCGACGCGCTCGCCGAGCACCGGCTCAGGGAGCGGCGCCGGCTGCTCGCCCAGCACGCCCACCGCCGGCCCCCGCCCGCCGCCGCCGCGGGCTGGGTGCACGGCGACTTCCACCCGCTGAACCTGCTCTACCGGGGCGCCGAGCCCGCCGCGATCGTCGACTGGGACCGGCTCGGGGTCCGCCCCCGGGCCGAGGAGGCGGTCAGGGCCGCCGCGATCTTCTTCGTACGGCCGGGGGGCGAGCTGGCCCTGGAGAAGGTGCGGCCCTACGCGCGGGCGTACCGGCGCGCGACGGGGGCCTGCGGCCGGGAGATGGCCGCGGCCGCGCACCGGGTGTGGTGGGAGCGGCTGAACGACTTCTGGACGCTGCGCTGGCGCTACCAGCTGCACGACCGAAGGGCCGACCCGCAGTTTCCCGCGGTGTCGGCCCTGGCGGTCTGGTGGACCCGTGAGTACGAGGCGGTCCGCGACGCGTTCGCCGGCTGAGGCGGACCCCGCCGGACGGGCGGGTCAGCCCGTGGCGCCGCCGCCGGTCGGCGGGGTGCCCGGGTTGCCGCCGCCGCCCGAGTCCTCCGTGGGGTCGGTCCCCGGGTCGGTGGTGGGGTCGGTGGGCGGCTCGGTCGTCCGCGACGGCGTGCCCGTGGGCGTGATCGTCTTCGGCGGGACGGTCGTGGGCGTGTCCGTCGGCTCGTCGGTCTGCGACGGCTCCCACGTGGGCTCCGTCGTCGGCGGCTGCGTCCACGGCTGCTGCGAGGAGCCGTCGGTCGACGAGCCGTCCTGGGACTGCTCGTCGGAGGGCTCCTCCGACGGCGTGGGCTCCTCGGAGGCCGTCGACGGCTGGTTGGAGACGGTCGTCGGGGGCTTCACGTCCCCGCCCTTGCCGCCCGCCTTGTCGACCGCGTACACGACGCCGGCGACGACCGCGATCAGCGCGAGCGCGACGAAGAGCCACAGCTTGCCGCGGCCCCCGTTGCCGTTGCCCTGCGGACCGTAGGCGCCGTCCTGGCCGTAGCCCCCGGTGCCGCCCGTGCCGCCGTCGTAGCCGCCGTAGCCGCCGTCGTCGGGGTTCATCGGCGGGAGGAGGGGGCCCTGCGCGGTCTCGCCGTGCGTCGGGTGGCCCATCATGGCCGTCGCGGCCATGCCGCCGGCCGGGGTGCGCCCGCCGTCGTGCAGGTCGACCGGGCCCGTGTTCCAGGTGCCGGTGTGGCCGCCCTGCTGGTGGAGCATCTGCAGGCCGTACTGGATGAGGCCGCGCATCTCCTCGGCGCTCTGGAACCGGTCGTCCGGGTCCTTCGCGAGCGAGCGCATCACCAGGCCGTCGAGCTCCGGAGGCACGCCGTGCGTGACCTCGGACGGCGGGACCGGCGCGTCCTGCACGTGCTGGTAGACCACCGAAAGCGGCGTCTCGCCGGTGAAGGGCGGGCGCAGCGCGAGGAGTTCGTAGAGGAGGCAGCCCGTCGCGTACAGGTCGGAGCGGTGGTCGACGGCCTTGCCGAGCGCCTGCTC
This sequence comes from Streptomyces sp. NPDC104202, assembly GCF_055584185.1. Taxonomy (NCBI): domain Bacteria; kingdom Bacillati; phylum Actinomycetota; class Actinomycetes; order Kitasatosporales; family Streptomycetaceae; genus Streptomyces; species Streptomyces sp. NPDC104202. The sequence goes on from NZ_JBVJMN010000005.1 coordinate 133,812, forward strand.
GGGGGAGAGGTACTGGGGGGTGCCCATGACCATGCCGGTCTGGGTCATCGTCGACTGCGCGCCGTGCAGGGCGCGGGCGATGCCGAAGTCCATGACCTTGACGGCGCCGGTGTGCGTGATGATGACGTTCGCCGGCTTGATGTCGCGGTGCACGATGCCGTGCTGGTGCGAGTAGGCGAGCGCCTCCAGGACGCCGGAGACGATGATGAGGGCCTGCTCGGGCCCGGGTGCCTCCGCGCTGAGCAGCAGGTCGCGGATGGTGCGGCCCTCGACCAGCTCCATGACGATGTACGGCACGGGCCGGCCGGACACCAGGTCCTCGCCGGAGTCGTACACGGCCACGATGGCGTGGTGGTTGAGACCGGCGACCGACTGTGCCTCGCGGGTGAAGCGGGCCTTGGAGACCGGGTCCTCGGCGAGGTCGGCGCGGAGCAGCTTGACCGCGACCGTGCGGCCGAGCCGTACGTCCTCCGCGGCGAAGACCTCCGCCATACCGCCGCGGCCCAGACGGTGCGTCAGCCGGTAGCGGCCGTCGCCGACGACACCGCCGACGCCCCAGGACTCCGCTGCCGCGTCCGGCACACCTCCACCTGCTCCGGATTCGGGTGCCATCAGTCCTCGCCGTCGTCTGTCGTGCCGTGTCCAGTCGTCACGCTACAGGCTCCGTGCGACCTCACGGTCCGAGATGGACCGGCCATCCAACCCCGCACCCGTACACCTGTGCAAATTCGAGGACATTCCCCGGCCGCCGCGGAAAGGCGGCCGGGGACCTTCCTGTGCGGAGGGTCACGGAACGGGCACCCGGCTTGACGTGACAGTGCCCTCGGGCAGACTTGGCCGAGAAATTCCGGATCAACGCCGCACGCGCGCGTAGGGGGAAGCACAGATGAGCCAGGACGGCGCACAGGGCCGCTATGCGGGCGGTTCGGTCGCGGGCGGCCGGTACCAGCTGCGCGATCTTCTCGGCGAGGGCGGCATGGCGTCCGTGTACCTGGCCTACGACAGCGCCCTGGACCGCCAGGTCGCCATCAAGACGCTGCACACCGAACTCGGCCGGGAACAGTCCTTCCGCGAGCGCTTCCGCCGCGAGGCCCAGGCCGTCGCGAAGCTGTCGCACACCAACATCGTCTCGGTCTTCGACACCGGCGAGGACACCCTCGACGGCGCCGTCATGCCGTACATCGTCATGGAGTACGTGGAGGGGCAGCCGCTCGGCTCGGTCCTGGCCTCGGACGTGCAGCAGTACGGGGCGATGCCGGCCGACAAGGCGCTCAAGGTGACGGCCGACGTGCTGGCCGCGCTGGAGGTCAGCCACGAGATGGGGCTGGTCCACCGTGACATCAAGCCCGGCAACGTGATGCAGACCAAGCGCGGCGTGGTCAAGGTCATGGACTTCGGCATCGCGCGGGCCATGCAGTCCGGCGTCACCTCCATGACGCAGACCGGCATGGTCGTCGGCACCCCCCAGTACCTCTCCCCCGAGCAGGCCCTCGGGCGCGCGGTGGACGCCCGCTCCGACCTTTATTCGGTCGGCATCATGCTCTTCCAGCTGCTGACGGGCCGCCTGCCCTTCGACGCCGACTCCCCCCTCGCCATCGCCTACGCGCACGTGCAGGAGGAGCCGGTCGCCCCGTCCACGGTCAACCGGGCGGTGACCCCGGCGATGGACGCGCTCGTCGCCCGCGCGCTGCGGAAGAACCCGAACGAGCGGTTCCCGAGCGCCGCGGCGATGCGCGACGAGTGCCTGCGGGTGCTGTCGGCCGGTCAGACCGGCGCCCCGGTGATCGTCCAGGGCGGTCCGGTGAGCAGCGGCGCCGGCGTCGGCTCGGCGGTCTTCCCGCCCGTCGGCCAGACGCCGCCGCCCACCCCGCACGGGGTGCAGCAGCCGTACGGGGCACCGACGCCGCAGCCCGGTCCGTACGGTCACGCGACCCCGGCGCCCGGCCCGTCGTACGGCTACCCGCAGCAGGCGCCGACGCCGGCCCCGTACGCCGGGGCGCCCACGCCCGCGCCGTACTCCTCGGCCCCGACGCCGGCGCCGTACGCCACCGGGCCGTCCCCCGCGCCGTACACGTCGACGTCCGCTCCCGCCCCGCGCGGCGGCTCCCGCAGGAACACCCCGGTGCTGGTGGGCGCGATCGTCGTCGCCCTGCTGGCCGTCGGCGGTCTGCTGGTGGCGCTCAACCTGGACGACAAGGACCCGGGCACCGACGCGGGCGGCACCGGCGGCACCGGGACGAACCAGACGGCGGCCCCCGGTCACAAGGGCCCGGACCTGACCAAGACCATCGACGTCAAGAAGTGCACGCAGCCCTCGGAGTCGAACGAGGACCCCGAGAAGTTCGAGGTCCCCAACTTCACCTACAAGAACATCCAGTCGGTGAAGGACTGCGTGCAGAAGGCCGGCTGGAAGATCACGACCCAGACGCCGGTGGACGAGTCGACCTACGGCGAGGGCACGGTCCTGGAGCAGTACCCGCCGGCCGGTGAGGACATCACCGACAAGGACGCCGAGTTCACCCTGAAGGTCTCGACGGGCAACCCGCCGCAGTAGCCCGGCCGGCGCCGCCGCGTACGCCGCCCCGGGCGTGCGCGGTACTCCCCCCGCGCCCGCCCGGATGCCGGAAACCTCCCGACATGTGACGCTGAGTCGACAACCACCGCGGCTCGGCACGGGAGGGGGTCACCCGGTGACTCCAGTACTCCGCAGGGCTCGGGCGCGAGCCTTCGGCTCCGCTCTCACCTGCGTGTTCGTCGGGGCGTGCGCCGTCTGGGCCGCGCCCCTCGCCCATGCCGCGGACCCGCCGGGCTTCCCGGTGGGCACCACGGCGCCGGGGCCCGGCGCGACCGGCACCACCCCGTCGGCGCCCACCGCGTCGTCCCCCTCCTCCTCCGCCCCGCCGTCCGCGACGCCCTCGGCGACCGACGGCGCCACCGCGGCACCCTGGCGCCCCTGGCCCGGCAGACCCGGAAGGCCGGGGAGGCCCGGTCACCAGGTGCCCGCGCCGACCGGTACGGCGGGCGGCGACGGCGCCGCCCCGGGTCCCGTGGCGGCGCCGGAGACCGGCCCGGCCGACGCCCCCGCCCCCAGCGGCTCCGCCTCGCTCGCGGGGCGTCCGGCCGGGGAGGGGCGTCCGCGTCCCGGACGCACCGAGACCGCCGGGGAGGAGAGCGCCGCGGCCTCCTCGCCGGACGCCTCTCGTACCGAAACCGCTACAGACGCCGGCCGGCCCGACGCCGTCGAGGAGGCGGACGAGGGGGTACGTGAGGAGGAGGCGCCGGTACCCGAGGCGGCGCGGGCGAGCCTGCCCGCCACCGGGGCCCGGATGGCGCCGGAAGCCTCTTCCACCCTCGGCGACCAGCGCGTTCCCGTCCTCACCCTGGGCGCGGGGCTGGCGCTGATGGGGCTCGGGATCGGCTTCCTCGGCCTCCGGATGCGCCGCCGCTGAGCGCCCGGGGGCCCTCGTGTCCCCCTTCCGACGGACGCTCCGCTTCCCCCTCAGGACGGTTGTCCGCGACGGCATACCCGGTATACATACTGAGTATGTCGATCCGCCACGGGCTCCTCGCCCTCCTCGAACGCGGCCCTCGCTACGGCTCTCAGCTCCGCACGGAGTTCGAGTCCCGCACGGGCGCCACCTGGCCGCTGAACGTCGGTCAGGTCTATACGACCCTGAACCGTCTGGAGCGCGACGGCATGGTCGCCCAGAGCGGCGAGGACGCGGCCGGCCACGCGCTCTACGCGATCACCGACGACGGGCGCACCGAACTCAGGACCTGGTTCGAGAAGCCCGTCGACCGCACCAGCCCCGCCCGCGACGAGCTGGCCATCAAGCTCGCCATGGCCGTGGGCGCACCGTCCGTCGACATCCGTGACGTCATCCAGTCCCAGCGCCGGCACACCGTGAAGGCGATGCAGGACTACACCCGGCTCAAGGCACAGGCCCTCGCCGCCGTCGAACGCGGCGGGGCCCGGGAACGGGACGACGTGGCCTGGCTGCTCGTCCTGGAGCAGCTGATCTTCCAGACGGAGGCCGAGGCCCGCTGGCTCGACCACTGCGAGGCCCGGCTGATCCGGCTGTCGACGACGGCCGCCGAGGCCGCCGCCGCTCACGGCACCGGCCCCGACGGGGCCGACGTCCCGCCCGGGGCGGCCCTTCCCGGCGCTCCCGCCGCGGCGGCCGCCCCGACCGTCCCACACGCCTGACACCCCGGAGCGCACCGGACGCTCCCCGCACGATCCACGCCGGTACGACCCGGCCGCGCCGACCGCACGCCGGCGCCGCCCGTACCGCCGGCCCACCACCTTCCACCGCACACCCCGTGCCCGGCCGACGCCGCGCACGTTCCAAGGGGGGACCCCTCGATGTCCACACAGCAGCCCGTGCTGCAACTCCAGAACCTGACCCGCGTCCACGGCGCGGGCGCCACCGAGGTGCACGCACTGCGCGGCATCGATCTCGCCGTCTACCCGGGCGAACTCGTCGCCGTCATGGGCCCGTCCGGCTCGGGGAAGTCCACCCTGCTCACCATCGCGGGCGGCCTGGACGCCCCCAGCTCCGGCCGGGTGATCGTCGAGGACACCGACATCACCACCGCCGGCGTCAAGGAACTCGCCGCCCTGCGCCGCCGGAGCATCGGCTACGTCTTCCAGGACTACAACCTCATCCCGGCGCTCACCGCCGCCGAGAACGTCGCCCTCCCCCGCGAGCTGGACGGGGTCTCCGCGCGCAAGGCGCGCGTCGAGGCCCTGGCCGCCCTGGAGGAGATGGGGCTCGGCCACCTCGCCGAGCGCTTCCCCGACGAGATGTCCGGCGGCCAGCAGCAGCGCGTCGCCATCGCCCGCGCCCTGGTCGGCGACCGCCGCCTCGTCCTCGCCGACGAGCCCACCGGCGCCCTCGACTCCGAGACCGGCGAATCCGTGCTCGCCCTGCTCCGCTCGCGCTGCGACGCGGGCGCCGCCGGCGTCCTCGTCACCCACGAGCCGCGCTTCGCGGCCTGGGCCGACCGCGTGGTCTTCCTCCGGGACGGCGCCATCGTCGACCAGACCGTGCGCAGCGACGCCGACTCCCTCCTGTCGGGCCAGGTGGCCGAAGCGTGAAGACCTGGTTCCACTCCTGGCGGGCCGCGATCCGCATCGCCCGGCGCGACGCCTGGCGCTCCAAGGGCCGCAGCGCCCTCGTCCTCGCGATGATCGCCCTGCCCATCCTGGGCGTCAGCGCCCTCGACCTGACCATCCGCAACTCGGAGCTCTCCGCCTCCGAGAAGGCGGGCCGATCGATAGGCGCGGCCGACGCCCGCTTCCGCGACGCCGATTTCGGCGGGGTACCCGTCCTCCAGGACGAGACCGGCGAGATGAACACCCCGGCCAAGGACTACAAGAACGAGCCGTGGCCGAGCGGCCCCACCGACGTCACCCGGACGATCCCCGCGGGCTCCACCGTCCTCACCGACGGCACCGGGTCGGCCAAGGTGACGACGGCCCACGGTCTGCTGCTGACCGATGTGCGTGAGCTCAAGGCCGGCGACCCGATCGCACGCGGCATCATGCCCCTCCTGGAGGGTCGTTACCCGGAGAAGGCGGACGAGGTCATGGCGACCTCGCACTTCCTGGAGACCAGCGGCCTGTCGGTGGGCTCGACCCTTTCCGCCCGCAATTTCGAGCGCACCTATCGGATCGTCGGCGCCTACGAACTTCCCGACGCCCTCGCCACGGATCAGATCAACGCCCTGCCGGGCGCCTTCCTCGCGCCGTACGCGAAGGCCGTCGAGAAGGCCGGTCTGAACGCGAGCGCGCCGAGCGTCTCCTATCTGGTGCGCAAGGCCGGCGGTTTCACGTGGAACGACGTCCAGAAGATCAACACCCAGGGCGTGACCGTCACCTCCCGCGTCGTGCTGCTCGACCCGCCGGCCAGGTCCGAGGTGCCGCTCTACCAGAAGGAGAGCTGGGGGGTCTACGAGCAGAGCACCGCGGCCCAGGCGGCCGAACTCGCGGCCCTTGGCACCGTCGTCGGCCTGGCGATGCTGGAGGTCTGCCTCCTCGCCGGCCCGGCCTTCGCCGTCGGCGCCCGGCGCTCCCGTCGCCAGCTCGGTCTGGTCGGGGCCAACGGCGGTGCCCGCAGCCACATCCGGGCCATCGTCCTGAGCGGCGGCCTGGTCATCGGTGTCGCGGCCGCCGTCACCGGCACCGTCCTCGCCCTGCTCCTGACGCTGGCGCTGCAGCCGATCCTGGAAGAGGCGATGGGCCAGCGGTTCGGCGCCTTCCACGTCCGGCCCCTCGAACTGCTCGGCATCGCGGCGCTCGCGGTCCTCACCGGTCTGCTGGCCGCGATCGTCCCCGCGATCACCGCCTCCCGGCAGACCGTGCTCGCCTCGCTCACCGGCCGGCGCGGCATCCGCCGCAGCAGCCGCGTGCTGCCCCTGATCGGCCTCGCGGCCCTGCTCATCGGCGGCGCCATCGCCCTCTTCGGTTCGATGGTCAGCCAGCAGTTCATCATCGTGGCGGGCGGCTCCGCCCTCGCCGAGCTGGGCGTCGTCGCCATGACCCCGGCCCTGGTCGGCCTCTTCGGGCGGACCGGCCGCTGGCTCCCGCTCTCGCCGCGGCTCGCGCTGCGCGACGCCGTCCGCAACCGGGGCCGCACGGCCCCCGCCGTCGCCGCCGTCCTCGCCGCCGTCGCGGGCACGGTCGCCGTCTCCACCTACATGGCCAGCAACGAGGCCGAGAACCGGGCCGCGTACGAGGCCAAGCTGCCGTACGGCGTCGCCTCCGCCTTCGTCACCGACGAGGGGGGCCGGGACGTCCCCGCCGTCCGCGAGGCCGTCCAGCGCACCTTCCCGGTCGACGCCCGCGCCGACGTCGAGCGCGTCTCGGTCGGCAAGCCCGGCTGCGCGCCCTGGGGCAGCGAACCGGGCTGCGGCCGCTACGAGGTCGTCGTCCCCCCGGCCAACGAGTGCCCGCTGTACGCGACGATCCCGGGCGGCGGCGACGCCTCCGAGCGCTTCACGCCCGACCAGCGGCGGAAGATGCTCACCGACGACTGGCGGTGCAAGGATTCCGCGAGCAGCGGGATGTACATCACCGACTCCGGTCTGCTCGTCGGCGACGCCAAGCTCCTCGGCATCCTCGGCATCGACGCCCCCGCGACCGTCAAGGCCCTCGCCGACGGCAAGATCGTCGTCTTCAACCGGGCCCTGGTCGACCAAAAGAACACCGTGGGGATCAAGCAGGTCACCGACCTCGCCGCCGCCGACAAGGCGTCCGAGAAGGGCCTTCCCGCCCCCGGCGCGATCAGCTCCGTCCCCGCCTACGTGGTGCCCGGTGCCACGAAGTCCTTCGGCGTCCAGGCCCTGATGACCCCGGCCACCGCCAAGGCCGCCGGCCTCTCCACCCTGCCGCTGGGCCTGTACGTGAGCACCGACCGGCTCCCGGACAGCGAGCAGCGCCAGAAGCTCGACGGCGAGATCGCCAAGCTCGGCAGCCAGGTGGAGCTCCACCTGGAGGAGGGCTTCGTCAACAAGAACGGCATCATCCTGTTGTCGCTGGCCATCTTCGCGGGCCTGGTCACCATCGGCGCCGCCGGCATCGCCACCGGGCTCGCCCAGGCCGACGCCGAGGCCGACCTGAAGACGCTCGCCGCCGTCGGCGCCCCGCCCCGGGTCCGCCGCACGCTCAGCGGGTTCCAGTGCGGAGTCGTCGCCGCGATGGGCGTGGTCCTCGGCTCCGCGGCGGGAATCCTGCCCGCGGTCGGCCTGCGGCTGACCGAGCAGCGCGAACAGATCCGGTTCTACGAGGAGAACCTGGCCCAGGGCTGGACCGGCGAGTCCGTCCTGCCCGACCTGCCGATCGTCATCCCGTGGGAGACCCTGGCGGGCCTGCTCGTCGCCGTCCCGCTGGGCGCCGCCCTGCTCGCCGCCCTGGTGACCCGCTCGCGCGGTGCCATGGCCCGGCGTGAGGCGACCTGACCGTCCCCGTTCGCGTCCTGTGCCCCTGTACAAGGGTGGATCACCCTCGTACAGGGGCACACCGTCTGTTGAGGCATGTGTACGAGAGAATGGCGGCATGGAGATGCCGAGGAATGACAGGTCGCAGGAGAGCCCCCAGGTCCTCATCGTGGGACAGGACGGGATGGCGCTCGGCGGCACTCAGGGCGACGACGAACCCCGCGAGGTCCCGGTGACGGAAATGGTCGAGCAGCCTGCGAAGGTCATGCGGATCGGCAGCATGATCAAGCAGCTCCTGGAGGAAGTACGTGCGGCACCTCTCGACGAGGCCAGCCGTGTCAGGCTCAAGGACATCCACGCCAGCTCCGTGAAGGAGCTGGAGGACGGGCTCGCCCCCGAACTGGTGGAGGAACTGGAACGGCTCTCGCTGCCCTTCACGGACGAGGCGATCCCCTCCGAGGCCGAGCTGCGCATCGCGCAGGCGCAGCTGGTCGGCTGGCTCGAGGGCCTCTTCCACGGCATCCAGACCGCGCTCTTCGCCCAGCAGATGGCGGCCCGCGCGCAGCTGGAGCAGATGCGCAGGGCGCTGCCGCCGGGCGCCTCCCACGACGATGACGACGACGACCGCGGTCACGGCCACGCGGTCCGCTCGGGACCGTACCTGTAGGTTGCACGCGATCGGGAGGTGCCCGTGGCCTGACGGCCCCGGGCACGACCCGAGGGTTCCGCGCGAAGGGGCCCGGCACACATCCGTGTGCCGGGCCCCTCGTCGTCGGGCGGTCCCGGTGCGGTCAGTCCTGGGGGGCGCGCAGCAGGACCTTGCCGACGTGGCCGCCGGACTCCAGGGCGCGGTGCCCCTCGGCGGCCTCCACCATCGGCACCTCGCGGTCGACGACCGGGCGGACCGTGCCGGCGCCGATCAGGGGCCAGACGTGCTCCCGGACGGCGGCCACGATCGCCGCCTTCTCCTCCAGGGGCCGGGAACGCAGGGTGGTCGCCATGACGGCCGCGCGCTTCGACAGGAGCGCGCCGAGATTCAGTTCGCCCTTCACCCCGCCCTGGAGTCCGATGATGACCAGCCGGCCGTTCACGGCCAGCGCCTTCACGTTCCGCTCCAGGTACTTGGCGCCGACGATGTCCAGGATGACGTCCGCACCCGCTCCGTCCGTCGCCTTGGCCAGCTCCTCGACGAAGTCTTGTTCGCGGTAGTCGATGAGGATGTCCGCGCCCAGCTCGGCACAGCGCGCCAGCTTCGCGGGGCCACCGGCCGTGACCGCGACCCGTGCGCCGACCGCCTTCGCCAGCTGGATCGCCATGGTGCCGATCCCGCTCGCGCCGCCGTGCACGAGGAGCGTCTCGCCCGGCCGCAGGTGCGCGATCATGAAGATGTTGGACCAGACGGTGCTGACGACCTCGGGGAGCGCCGCGGCCGTGGCCAGGTCGACGCCCTCCGGCACCGGCAGGAGCTGGCCGGCCGGGACCACGACCTTCTCTGCGTAGCCGCCGCCGGCGAGCAGCGCGCACACCTCGTCGCCGACGGACCAGCCCGACACCCCCGGGCCGAGGGCGGCGACGCGGCCCGAGCATTCGAGACCGGGGTACGGGGAGCTGCCGGGCGGCGGGTCGTAGAAGCCCTGGCGCTGGAGGAGGTCGGCGCGGTTGACCGCGCTCGCCACCACCTCGACGAGGACCTCGCCCTCGCCGGGTACGGGATCGGGCACCTCGGCCCAGACCAGGGCCTCGGGACCACCGGGTTCCGGAATCGTGATCGCATACATGGCGGCGAGGCTACTCCCGCCGCCCCGCCGTCCCCGGGCTCAGTCGTCCGGCGGCGTGGAGAGCGGGGTCACCGGTGCGGCGCGCACGATGGTGATCACCCGGTCGGTCAGCTGGAGCGGGCTGGCCGCGGGGTCGTCGTAACCGAGCAGGCGGTGGCCTCGGAGCACGCTCACCACCAGGTCCCCGGTCTCCCGCACGCTCTTCCCGGCCTCGCTCTTGGTCACCGGGCGTTCGACGAGGTCGAGGCCCGAGCCCTGCTGGATCAGGTCCTCCATCACCGTGCCGGCACTGGGGCTCAGCACGGAGAGGCCGAGCAGACGGCCGGCGGCGCTGGCACTGGTGATGACCGCGTCGGCACCGGACTGGCGGAGCAGCGGCGCGTTCTCCTCCTCGCGGACCGCGGCGACGATCTTGGCGCCCCGGTTGAGCTGCCGGGCGGTCAGGGTGACCAGGACCGCCGTGTCGTCGCGCTGGGTGGCGATGACGATCTGCCGGGCCCGCTGCACCTCGGCACGGAGCAGCACGTCGCTCCGGGTCGCGTCGCCGATGACCCCGACGAAGCCGTCGGCGTTGGCCGTCTCGATCACCTTGCTGGAGGGATCGACGATGACGATCTGTTCCTTGTGGAGCCCGGTGGCGCAGAGGGTCTGGATCGCGGACCGCCCCTTCGTCCCGAAGCCGACGATGACGGTGTGGTCGCGCAAGGTGGACCTCCAGCGGTTCAGCCGGAACTCCTCGCGGGTCCGCTCGGTGAGGACCTCGAGAGTGGTGCCGACCAGGATGATCAGGAAGAGCACGCGCAGGGGCGTGACGAGCAGGATGTTGGCGAGCCGCGCCGAGTCGCTGTACGGGACGATGTCGCCGTATCCGGTGGTGGAGAGCGTCACGGTCGCGTAGTAGACGCAGTCGAGGAAGTCGAGCGTCCCGTTGGCGTTGTCGTGGTAGCCCGCGCGGTCGACGTAGACGATCAGGACCGTCAGTATCAGCACGCCGAGCGCCATCAGCAGGCGCTTGCCCACCTGGCGGAGCGGCCGCTCCACGACCCGCCGGGGCAGCCTGACCCGCGGGCCCGAGAGCTTCTCGTCGGCGTGCCGGGCCATCACGTCACGGCTGGGAAGTTTCACGTGAAACACGCTCCTTGGACCGGGACGGCCCCCGCCGTCGTCGGCCACGGAAGATCGAGGACGGTCAGCACCTGGCCGGGCCGCGCGCCGCCGGGCGGGACGACGGCCATGCCGTCGGCCCCGGCGATGCCCCGGAGCATCGCCGGCCCGTTGTAGTGGAGGGGGAAGGCCCGCCCGTCTCGGCGGACGACCGGGACGAGCCGGGTGTCGTGCGGGTGCCCGTGCACCTCGCCGTCGACGGGCACGCCGGCCGCACCGGAGACGGGCGGGCCCGGAGCGCCGGTGGGCGGGGTGCCCGCCCGGGTGAGGGCGGCGAGCAGCGGCTCGGCGAGGGTGAGCAGCCCGGAGACGGCCGCCAGCGGGTTGCCGGGGAGGCCGACGAGGTGACGGGTGCCCGCGGGTCGCTCGGCATCGCCGTCGAGGCGGGCGAGCAGCATGGGGTGGCCGGGCCGGACCTTCACGCCGTCGACGAGGAGGGTGGCGCCCGCCTGGTCGAGCACCCGGTGGAGGTGGTCCACGGGTCCCGCGGCGGTGCCACCGGTGGTGACGACCAGGTCGGCGGCGGAGCCGGTGACCGCCGCGTACAGCTCCTCGGCGTCGTCGCCGATCCGGCGGGTGGCCAGCACCTCGGCGCCGAGCGCCTCCAGCCAGGGCCCGAGCATCGGACCGAGCGCGTCGCGGATCAGCCCCTCGTGGGGAAGTCCCGAGGTGAGCAGTTCGTCGCCGAGGACCAGGATCTCCACCCGGGGATGGGGCCGCACGGGAAGCGCGTCGTAACCGGCGGCGGCGGCGAGACCCAGCACGGCGGGCGTCACGGCCACGCCCGCCGAGAGCAGCACGTCGCCGGTTCGGCACTCCTGGCCCCGCGGCCGGATGTCCTGCCCCGGCACGACCTCGCGCAGCGCGTGCAGCACGAGCCCGGTACGGACGGACGCCGCTCCGGCCGGCTCGGCCGGCTCGGTGCGTTGAGCTTGCTCGGTCGGGCGGGCCTGCTGGGCCTGCTCGGTGCGCGCAGGCGGATCGGCGGGATCGGCGGGCGCGACGGGCGCGGTCGGTGCGACGGCCCCGGCGGGCTCGGTACGGGAGTGCTCGCTGCGCAGGACGGCGGTGGTCCCGGACGGGACGCGGGCGCCGGTGGCGATGCGGACGGCCTCACCGGCGGCGGGCACGGCGGCGGGCGCGTGCCCGGCGAGCACCGCGCCGTCCTCGCGGACCGCCCACGGGCCGGGGCCCACGACGGCCCAGCCGTCCATCGCGGAGGTGTCGAACGACGGCAGATCGGTGAGGGCCGTGAGCGGTGCGGCGAGGACCCGCCCCAGCGCCTGCCCCAGCGGAACACGCAGGTCCGCGCGGCCGGCCCGCGCGGCGGTCCCGGCCTGCACGGCTGCCTGGCGCGCCTCCGGCCACGCGGTGGCCCGGTGCGGCCGCCCGGCCTTCCCGGCGGAGGCGAGGCCGGGGGTGACGGCGGCGGGGGAACCGGCGGCATCGGAGGAGGAGCCGCCGACGGCCCCGGAGGCACCGCCGGAGACGGCTTCGTCCCCGGCACCGGAACTCGCTCCGGCGCCGATACCGGCACCGGGCGCCGGTGTCGGTGCCGAGGGGCCTCCGGCATCCGGAGCGGCCGGGGACGCGGGTGCCGCGGCGCAGGCGGCGGGAGCCGGGTCCGGCGCGGCGGCGGGTGCGGCCACGGCGGCGGGTGCGGCCAGGGCGGCGGCAGCGATGGGTGCGGCGGGGGACGCGGCGGAGGCCGGGACGGCGCCGGGCTTCTCCGCCACGGGGGCGGGCTCCTTGGGGCTCATCCCGCCTCGTCCTGTTCGGCGGCCCAGCGCTGGGCCAGCGCCGCGGCCTTGCGGGCGGCCTCGGCGACCGCCTCCGGTCCGGCTCCGGGACCCGCGAGCGCCGCCGCGTATCCGACCAGGAAGGTGGTCAGGGGCGCGGCGGGGCGCGCCACGCCGTGGGCGGCGTCGCGGGCCAGGTCGAGGAGCACGCCCGTGTCGACGTCCAGCTCGATGCCCAGTTCGTTCTTGACTGCGGTGATCCATTCGTCCAGCACGGTCCCATGCTCCCTGATGCGGGACCGGGCCGTGGCGATGTCCTCCCAGGTGTCGCAGTCGAAGGAGGCGAGGGGGCCGGCGGCGACCCGGGTGAGCCGGAGGGACCTGGTGAGCCCGCGCAGCGGCAGGTGGGCCAGACCCCCGTGCTCGTGTGTGAGCCGGTCGAGTTCACGGCGCAGCGGCACGGCGCGGTAGGCGGCGACGAGGGGCTGGTCCCGGCCGTCCGCGTCGGTGAGGAGGGCGGCCTCGGCCGCGGGGTCCGCGGCGAGCGCGTCCAGGAGCCGCCCCACGGCGGCGGCGTCGAGGAACGGAAGGTCGGCGGAGAGGACGAGGAGCACGTCGGCGTCCGTCTCCGGCAGACCGGCGCCGAGGGCGGCGACCGGGCCGCCGCCCGGCGGTTCCTCCCTCGCCCAGCGGACGGGGCGGACCGTCGGACGCCGGTCCCCGACGACCACGGTCCGGCCCGCGTCGGGGCAGGCCGCGAGGACCCGGTCGAGGAGGGTCCGTCCCCCCACCCGTACCCCGGGCTTGTCGGAGCCGCCGAGACGCCGGGCGGCGCCTCCGGCGAGCACGACGGCGTCGTATGCGGTGGTCACCCGAGCAGTATGGGCCGCCGGGTGCCACCGGCGTCCGCCCCGTCCCACGGACCGGACGCCCGGCCGCCTCCGGGGACCGAAGTCCGGCCCGTCCCGCGGAGGGGACGGACCGGACGGCGCGTCAGACCGTGCGGAGCAGGACCGCGGGCTGCTCGACGCAGTCCGCCACGTACCGCAGGAAGCCGCCGGCCGTGCCGCCGTCGCAGACGCGGTGGTCGAAGGTGAACGACAGCTGGACCACCTGGCGGACCGCCAGTTCGCCCTGGTGCACCCAGGGCTTGGGGATGATCCGGCCGACGCCGAGCATGGCGGCCTCGGGGTGGTTGATGATCGGTGTGGAGCCGTCGACCCCGAACACCCCGTAGTTGTTGAGGGTGAACGTGCCGCCGGTCAGATCCGCGGGGGTGAGCGCGGACTCCCGGGCGGCCTCGGTGAGCCGGGCGAACTCGGCGGTCAGCGACTCGGCCGTCCGCGCTCCCGCGTCCCTGACCACGGGCACGACCAGGCCCCGCGGGGTCTGGGCGGCGAAGCCGAGGTGCACGGACGGCAGCCGGACGATCTCCCGGGCGGCGGTGTCCACCGTGGAGTTGAGCTCGGGGAACCGGCCCAGCGCGTGGACGCAGATCCGGGCCAGGAGCGCGAGGAGGGAGATCTTCGGCCCGCCTCCCGCGTTCATCGCGGCCCGCGCCGCCATGAGTTCGGTGGCGTCGGCGTCGACCCAGCAGGTCGCGTCCGGGATCTCCGTACGGCTCCGGGACAGCTTGTCCGCCACCGCGCCCCGGATCCCGCGCAGCGGAATCCGCTCGGCGTCCCGGGCGGAGGCCGTCGCGGGAACGACGGCCGCCACGGGGGCGGGCGCGGCGGCCGGCCGCTCCAGGGCGGCGAGCGCCAGCTCGACGTCGGCGCGCAGGATCAGACCCGCGGGGCCGGAGCCGCGCACCTCGCGCAGGTCGACGCCCCGGTCCCGGGCCAGCTTGCGCACGAGCGGCGAGATGACGGGCACCGGGCCGGTGTGCACGGCGGGTGCGGGAGCTTCGACGACCGGGGCCGCCACGGGCGCGGCGGCGGCGACCGGCGCGGCGGCCGGGCCCGACTGCCGGACCCGGCGGCGGCGCGCGGCGGGGCCGGCCGTGCCGTACCCGACGAGGACGTTGCCCGAGTACTCCGAGGAGACGGCCTCCTTGGCCGACCCGCTCGCCGTGGGGGCCGCTTCCGGAGCGGCCTGCGCGAGCTCCTCCGGGGCGCCCGTGCCGCCGACGGCGACCGTCAGGAGCGGCGCTCCGACGGGCAGTTCGGTGCCCTCCTCGCCGTACCGGGCGGTGACGACACCGCCGTACGGGCAGGGCACCTCGACCATGGCCTTGGCGGTCTCGACCTCGACGACCGGCTGGTCGATGGCGACGACGTCGCCGACGGCCACCAGCCAGCGCACGATCTCGGCCTCGGTGAGTCCCTCACCGAGGTCCGGCAGCTTGAACTCCAGCACCTGGGCCATCAGCTCCCCGCCTCCCACTGCAGCCGCGCCACCGCGTCCAGGACCCGGTCCACGCCCGGGAGATGGTGCCGCTCCAGCATCGGCGGCGGATAGGGGATGTCGAAGCCGGCGACCCGCAGCACCGGGGCCTCCAGGTGGTGGAAGCAGCGCTCGGTCACCCGTGCGGCGATCTCCGCGCCGGGCCCGCCGAAGCCGGCCGACTCGTGGACCACGACCGCGCGGCCCGTCCGCCGCACCGAGGCGCAGACGGTCTCGTCGTCGAAGGGCACAAGGGAGCGCAGGTCCACGACCTCCAGGTCCCAGCCCTCGGCCTGGGCGGCCTCGGCGGCCTCCAGGCAGACGGGCAGCGAGGGCCCGTAGGTGAGCAGGGTGGCCCCGGTGCCCTGGCGCCGGACGACGGCCCGGCCGATCGGCTCCACGGGCGCGGGCGCCTCGGGGGACCAGTCGGACTTGGACCAGTAGAGCCGCTTGGGCTCCAGGAAGACCACCGGGTCGTCGGAGGCGATGGCCGCGCGCAGCAGGCCGTAGGCGTCCTCGACGGTGGCGGGGGTGACGACGTGCAGCCCCGGGGTGGCGGTGTAGTACGCCTCGGAGGAGTCGCTGTGGTGCTCGACGCCGCCGATCCCGCCGCCGTAGGGGACGCGGATGACGATCGGCATCGGCATCGCGCCGCGCGTCCGGTTCCGCATCTTCGCCACGTGGGAGATCAGCTGCTCGAACGCCGGGTAGGCGAAGGCGTCGAACTGCATCTCGACGACGGGCCGCAGGCCGTACATCGCCATGCCGACGGCCGCGCCGAGGATGCCGGCCTCGGCCAGCGGCGTGTCCGTGCAGCGGTCCTCGCCGAACTCCTTGGCGAGCCCGTCGGTGACCCGGAAGACACCGCCGAGGGTGCCGACGTCCTCGCCCATCACGTGGACGGTCGGGTCCTCGGCCATGGCGTCGCGCATCGCCCGCTGGAGCGCCTGCGCCATCGTGGCGGGCTTCGTCCGGCCGGCGGCGGCCGTCCCGGACTTCGCGGGTCCGGTCGCTCCGGTCGTCGCGGTGGTCATCACGCCTCGCCCTCGCCCTCGGCCTCGAGCTCGGCGCGCAGCTGCGCCGCCTGTTCGCGCAGCTGCGTCGTCTGCTCCGCGTACACGTGGGAGAAGAGGTCCATCGGGTCGAGCACCGGGTCGGCGTTCATCCGTTCGCGCAGGTCCGCGGCCATCGTCTCGGCGGCCTCCGCCGCGGTGCGCCGGCCGTCCTCGTCGAGGAGACCGCGCTCGGTCAGCTCCCGCTCCAGGAGCAGGATCGGGTCGTGGGCACGCCAGGTCTCGACCTCGCCGGCCGCCCGGTAGCGGGTGGCGTCGTCGGCGTTGGTGTGGGCGTCGATCCGGTAGGTGACGGCCTCGACGAGGGTGGGGCCGCCGCCGCGCCGCGCGCGGGCCACGGCCTCGGACAGCACCTGGTGGACGGCGACCGCGTCGTTGCCGTCGACGAGCCGGCCGGGCATCCCGTATCCGACGGCCTTGTGGGCGAGGGAGGGAGCGGCGGTCTGCTTGGCGAGCGGCACGGAGATCGCGAAGCCGTTGTTCTGGACGAAGAAGACCACGGGGGCCTGCCAGACGGCGGCGAAGTTCAGCGCCTCGTGGAAGTCGCCCTCGCTGGTGCCGCCGTCGCCGACCATGGCGAGCGCGACGACGTCGTCGCCCTTGAGCCGGGCGGCGTGGGCGAGGCCCACCGCGTGCGGGAGCTGGGTGGCCAGCGGCGTGCAGAGCGGCGCGATGCGGTGCTCGTGCGGGTCGTAGCCGGTGTGCCAGTCGCCGCGCAGCAGGGTGAGCGCCTGCACGGGGTCGAGGCCGCGGGCGACGGCCGCGAGCGTGTCGCGGTACGAGGGGAAGAGCCAGTCGCGCTCCTCCAGGGCGAGGGCGGCGGCGATCTCGCACGCCTCCTGGCCGGTGGTGGAGGGGTACACGGCGAGGCGGCCCTGCTTGGTGAGCGCGGTGGCCTGGGCGTTGTACCGGCGGCCGCGGATCAGCTCCGCGTACAGCCGCAGCAGCAGTGCGGGGTCGGCGTCGGCCACGGCGTCCGTGCCGAGCACGCGCAGCGGCTCGGCGTCGGGCAGCAGCGGGGCGGGATCGGTACGGGGACGCCAGGCGGGCGGCGGGGTCGGCCGGTAGGCCTCGACGGCACCGGGCGGCTCTTGGACTGTCGAACTGCGCTGTTGCAACGAGTCCACCTCCTCGTGGGAGCGGGCATAAGACCCGAAGGCGGGTGGCGCGGGTGTGGCGCGCCTCACCTACCGATTGTTCGGTCGTGGAGGCATTTTGGCTACAGGCACCTCCAGCCTGTGGACAAACGGTTCTCCACAGCCTGGGATAGGAGCAGGTCGTCCACCGGAGAGAGGCGGGGGGACATGGCGGATGAACAAATGGCCGTCGACCGGAACGGGGTTCCGGGCGACGCGACGGGCGACACGCCCGGCGGGGCGCTCGACGCCGCGCGCGGCGGGCCGCTCGACACCGAGGGCGAGGTGCCCGGCGAGGCCCTCAGCGCGCCCGTCGGCGTGCCCACGGGCGTCCTGCCGGCCCGCCCGCTCGACGCGATCGACCGCGACATCCTGCGGTTGCTCCAGACGGATGGCCGCGCCTCGGTGCGCTCCGTGGCCGAGCGGGTGCACGTCTCCCGGGCCAACGCGTACGCGCGGATCAACCGGCTCATCGACGACGGGGTGATCCGCGGGTTCAGCGCGCGGGTCAACCACGAGCGGGCGGGCCACGGCGCCTCCGCCTACATCACGCTCAAGATCGTCCAGAACTCCTGGCGCACGGTCCGGGAGCAGCTCAGGGCCCTGCCGGGCGCCGCCCACATCGCGCTGGTCAGCGGCGACTTCGACGTCCTGCTGCTCGTCCACACCCCCGACAACAGGACCCTGCGCGAGCTGGTGCTCACCCGGCTGCAGTCGATCCCCGAGGTGCTCTCGACCCGCACCCTGCTGGTCTTCGAGGAGACGGACCTCGACGCCGACCCCCGCGCCTGAGCGGCCGCGGGGGGGAGGGGAGGGGAGGGGCGGGGGCGCGGAGCGGGACGAGGACGAACGCCCCGGGTCCCTCAGCGGGCCGTCCGCAGCCCGTCGAAGGCCAGGTGCACCACGGTCTCGGCGAGCTGCTCGCCCTCCGTGACGGCGTCCGGGTGCGGCCGGTACCACTCGACGAGCGAGTTGATCATGCCGAAGAGGAGCCGGGTGGCGAGCCGTATGTCCACGTCGGCCCGCAGGTCGCCCTCGGCGGACGCGGCCTTCAGCAGGTCGGCCACCCGGTGGTCGAACTCCCGCCGCCGCTCCATCGCCCACCGCTCGGTCGCGGTGTTGCCGCGCACCCGCAGCAGCAGCGTCACGTACGGCAGCTCCGCGATCAGCACCTCGACGGTCCTGCGCGTGACGTACTCGACCCGCTCGACGGCCCGGCCGCGCCCGGCGCCGGGCTCGTCGAGGACCGCGAAGAGGCCGTCCAGCGCGCGGCTCACCGCCCGGCGCAGCAGCTCCTCCTTGCCGGCCACGTGGTGGTAGATCGACGACTTGGAGATCCCCGCCGCCTTGGACAGGTGCTCCATGGACGTGCCGTCGTAACCGCGCTCGTTGAAGACCCGCACGGCGACCGAGAGCAGCGTCTCGGGCGTGTAGGTGTCGCGCTTGGGCGTGGTCATCGGGAGTCCTCCTCGTCGGGGGCCTCCGCGGACCGGCGGGCGACGGCCTGGCTCGGCCCGTACCGGCCCGTCGGATAGCGCTCGTGCAGCGCCCTGAGCAGGTCACAGACCCGCCGCGGGCCCACCTTCCCCATCCACTCCAGGGGACCCGCCGGATAGTTCACCCCGAGTCGCATCGCCGTGTCCACGTCCTCGGCGGTCGCGACGCCCCGGTCGACGGCGTCGGCCGCCAGGTCGGCGAGGAGGGCGACCGTGCGGGCCACGATCATGCCGGGCACGTCCCCGATCACGGAGACCTGCTTGCCCAGCGCCTGGAAGAGGCCCACGGCCTCGGCGAGGGTCCCGGGCGCGGTACGCCGCCCGGTGGAGAGCACCATGCGGGTCGCGCGCGCGTAGTCGAGGGCGAGGTCGAAGTGGACGACCTCGCGGGGGTGGGACTCGAAGGAGCTCTCGCCGCCCGCGAGCATCAGGACGCCGCCGCCCGGCAGGACGACGTGGCCCTCGCCTCGCTCGCGCCGGACCGCGACGCCGGCCTCCTCGAAGAGGGCCACGAGGGGCTCGGCGGGCCCCAGGTCGCCGCGGACGTCGATCCGGGCGGGGGCGGACGCCGGCGGCGCGGTGTGCGGCGCGGGCCGCTCGGCGCCGTCCGCGTAGGAGTACCAGCCGTGGCCGGACTTGCGGCCCAGCCGGCCCGACTCGACGAGACGGCGCTGCGCGAGCGAGGGGGTGAACTTGGGGTCCTGGTGGAAGGACTCCCAGACGGAGCGGGTGACGGCCTCGTTCACGTCCTGGCCGATGAGGTCGGTCAGCTCGAAGGGGCCCATCCGGAAGCCGCCGCACTCGCGCAGGGCCGCGTCGATGGTGGCCGGGTCCGCGGCGCCCTCCTCGTGGACCCGCAGGGCCTCGGCGTAGAAGGGGCGGGCGACCCGGTTCACGATGAATCCGGGGGTGTCCGCGCAGCGCACGGGGGTCTTGCCCCAGCGCTTCATCGTCTCGTACGCGTGCGTGGCGACGGCCGGGTCGGTGGCGAAGCCGCTGACGACCTCGACGAGCGGCAGCAGGGGCGCCGGGTTGAAGAAGTGCAGTCCGACGAACCGGCCGGGCAGCCGGAGCGCGCCGGCGATGGCGGTCACGGAGAGGGAGGAGGTGTTGGTCGCGAGGACGGCGTCGTCGGCGACGACCTTCTCCAGGTCGGCGAAGAGCCGCTGCTTGACGGGGAGGTGCTCGACGATGGCCTCGACGACGAGGGCCGCGTCCGCGAGCTCCGACGGGTCCGCGGCCGCGTGGAGCCGTCCGACGGCCGCCTCGCGCGCGTCGGCGTCCATCCGGCCCTTCTCGACGAGCCGGTCCAGGCGGGCGGTGAGGGCCGCCACGGCCTCCGCGGCCCGGCCGGGGACGCTGTCGTAGAGCCGCACGGGGTGGCCGGCGACCAGGGCGACCTGGGCGATGCCCTGGCCCATGGTCCCCGTGCCGACGACGGCGACGGTCCGGTCCGGTCCCACGGCGCCCGTGGTCCCCACGGCCCCCGCGGTCTCCGGGGCTCCTCCTGCGGCGGTCTCGCTGGCGGTCACGTCGTCGCTCCCCCTGACGGTCACGGTGGCGCTCATGGGAGTGATCCTCCCCGATGGGTTCTCCACAGGATCGACGGACCCCCTTGTCCCGACCGATCGTTCGGTTACTCTAACTCCGTACGCGTCTCCCTGCCCAGCTCGACGAGGAGTTGGTCCATCCATGGCCATCGCTCAGCTGACCACCGACCGTCTGGCCGAGAAGCACCGGTCCACGCTCGACCAGGCGCTCGACACCATCCGCACCCGCGCCTACTGGTCTCCGCACCCGGAGCACCCGAAGGCGTACGGCGCGGACGGCTCGCTCGACGCGGCGGCCGGCCTCGCCGCCCACCAGGCCGTGCTCGGCACCCGTTTCGAGCTCGACCAGCCCGGCACCGACGGCTGGACCGGCGCCGAGACCTCGCCGTACGGCCCGGCGCTCGGCATCGAGTACCCGCACGCCGACATCGACGTCCTGCTCCCCGCGATGCGCGCGGCCATGGGCTCCTGGCGCGACGCCGGGGCCGAGACCCGTGCCCTGGTCTGCCTGGAGATCCTCGCCCGGATCTCCGCCCGCACCCACGAGTTCGCCCACGCGGTCATGCACACCAGCGGCCAGGCGTTCATGATGGCGTTCCAGGCCGGCGGCCCGCACGCCCAGGACCGCGGCCTGGAGGCCGTGGCGTACGCGTACGCGGAGCAGACCCGCACCCCCGCGGGCCGGGCCGGCTGGTCCAAGCCGCAGGGCAAGCGGGACCCGCTGGAGCTGAGCAAGGAGTTCACCCCGGTCGGCCGCGGCGTGGCCCTGATGATCGGCTGCAACACCTTCCCCACGTGGAACGGCTACCCGGGCCTGTTCGCCTCGCTGGCCACCGGCAACCCGGTCCTGGTCAAGCCGCACCCGCGCGCGGTGCTGCCGCTCGCGCTGACCGTCCGCGTCGCCCGCGAGGTGCTCGCCGAGGCCGGCTTCGACCCGAACCTGGTGGCGCTGGCCGTCGAGCGTCCGGGCGAGGGCATCGCGAAGACGCTGGCCGTGCGCCCGGAGATCCGGATCATCGACTACACCGGCTCCACCGAGTTCGGCGACTGGCTGGAGTCCCACGCCCGCCAGGCCCAGGTCTACACCGAGAAGGCCGGCGTCAACACGGTCGTGGTCGACTCCACGGACGACTACAAGGGGATGCTGTCCAACCTGGCGTTCTCGCTGTCGCTGTACAGCGGCCAGATGTGCACCACCCCGCAGAACCTGCTGATCCCCCGTGACGGCATCACCACCGACCAGGGCCCCCGGACGTACGACGAGGTCGTCGCCGACCTCGCCGCGGCGGTCGGCGGTCTGCTGGGCGACGACGCCCGGGCGAACGGCCTGCTGGGCGCCCTGGTCAACCCGGACGTGAAGGCCCGCCTGGAGGCCGCCGCCGGTCTGGGCGAGGTCGCCCTCGCCTCCCGCGAGGTGGTCAACCCGGAGTACCCGGACGCGGTGGTCCGCACGCCGGTGATCGTCAAGCTGGACGGCTCCAAGCCGGACGCGGAGGCGGCGTACTTCTCGGAGTGCTTCGGTCCGGTCTCCTTCGCCGTCTCGGTGGACTCCACCGCCGACGCCCTGGAGCTCCTGCGGCGCACGGTCCGTGAGAAGGGCGCGATGACGGTCGGGGCCTACACGACCTCGGCGGACACCGAGCGCGCGGTGGAAGAGGTCTGCCTGGAGGAGTCGGCCCAGCTCTCGCTGAACCTCACGGGCGGGGTGTACGTGAACCAGACGGCCGCGTTCTCCGACTTCCACGGCTCCGGCGGCAACCCGGCGGCGAACGCGGCGCTGTGCGACGGCGCCTTCGTCGCAAACCGATTCCGGGTGGTGGAGGTCCGCCGCCAGGCGTGACCGACGGGGGTGCGGGGGCTCGTGGGTCCCCGCACCGCCCTCAGGGGGTCTCGATCTCCGCGTACCGCTGCACCCACGCGTGCATGGCGATGGCGGCGGCGGCCCCCGCGTTGATCGACCGGGTCGAGCCGAACTGGGCGATCGAGCAGACCATCTCCACGTGGGCGCGGGCCTCCTCGGTGAGCCCGGGCCCCTCCTGCCCGAAGAGCAGCACGCAGCGGCGCGGCAGCACGGTCCGCTCCAGCGGCACCGCGCCCGGCAGGTTGTCGATCCCGATGACGGGCAGGCCCTCGGCCGCCGCCCAGGAGGTCAGCGAGGCGGTGTCCTCGTGGTGCCGGACGTGCTGGTAGCGGTCGGTGACCATGGCGCCCCGCCGGTTCCAGCGCCGCCGGCCCACGATGTGGACCTCCTTGGCCAGGAAGGCGTTCGCGGTCCGCACCACCGACCCGATGTTGAAGTCGTGGCCCCAGTTCTCCACGGCCACGTGGAAGTCGTGCCGCCGGGTGTCCAGGTCGGCGACGACCGCCTC
Source organism: Streptomyces sp. NPDC104202 (assembly GCF_055584185.1). Taxonomy (NCBI): domain Bacteria; kingdom Bacillati; phylum Actinomycetota; class Actinomycetes; order Kitasatosporales; family Streptomycetaceae; genus Streptomyces; species Streptomyces sp. NPDC104202. The sequence goes on from NZ_JBVJMN010000005.1 coordinate 156,443, forward strand.
CCGCGTCCAGTACCGGTAGCGGTCCACGACGTTGCGCCGGTCGCCGTCGGCGAGCAGCTCGGGGTCGTACCGCTCGCCCTCGGGCCACGGCCGCGGGTGCGGCCCGACACCGATCTCGGGGGCGAACCCCTCGTCGTACTGGACCGGCTCCGCGGACCCGTCGGGCCCGGCCGCGGCCGGCCCGGTTCCGGGCTTCTGTTCGGTGGTGCTCACCCGACGAGGGTACGGGGACCGCGTTCCTCACCGGTACGGCGCTGCTCGGGCAGGGGGTCCGCGGGGGTCCGCTTCAGCAGCCGGTCCCTGCCCCGCGCGGCCCGGGCCCCGAGCGCGACCAGGAAGGCGGTCGGCAGGAACACGGCGTCGGCGGAGATCATCGCGAGCGAGAAGATCGGCAGTCCCAGGAGCACGGCGATGCCGGCGTGCTCCAGCATCATCGCGACCAGCAGGACGTTCTTCACCCTGCGGTTGAAGAGGGTGAAGGGGAAGGCGACCTGGACGATCACGGTGCCGTACGACAGCAGCATGACCATGACGCCGCTGCTGCCGAGCAGCTCGGAGAGGGCCGGCCAGGGCGTGAAGTAGTCGAGGTTGAGCGGGTAGAACAGCGCGGTGCCGTCCTGCCAGCGCGAGCCCTGGATCTTGTACCAGCCCGCGGTCGCGTAGATCAGGCAGACCTCGGCCATGATCACGACGAGGACGGCGTTGTGCGCGAGGTGGGCGAGGGCGTCGAGCAGGGTGCGCGGCTCCCCGGGCGCGTTCCGGCAGACCACCCACCACAGCGCGTTCCCGAGCCATAGCACCCAGAGCAGGACGAGCATCCACCCTTCGCCGGTGACGTCGGCGAACCAGGTGGCGGCGAGCAGGAAGCCGCCGAGGACCGTCCACAGGAGCGGGCCGACGAGGTCGCGGGGCGTCGGCTCCCCGGCCCGGACGGCGCGGGCCTCGCGGGCCGCCCGGCGGGCGTCGAGGGACCAGACCTGGCTGCACCGGGTGAAGACGAGGTAGATCGCCATGAGGTGCAGGACGTTGTCGCCGCCGTCGCCCACGAAGACGGAGCGGTTCTGCAGCGACAGCACGCCGACCATGAAGACGACCGACACGGCCCGGGTGCGCCAGCCCACCAGGAGCAGCAGGGCGGAGAGCGTGGCGAGTCCGTAGACCAGCTCGAACCAGAGCCGGTCGTCGGACCACATGAGGACGGTGAAGGCGTGGTTGCCGGACAGCAGCCGGCGGGCCATCTCCCAGGACCAGGGGCCGTCGGGCCCGTACAGCTCGTGGCGGTGCGGCAGCTCGCGCAGCAGGAAGAGCAGCCAGGTCAGCGAGAAGCCGATCCGCACGATCGCGGACTGGTAGGGGCCGAGGGAGCGGCCGGTGACGGTCTGGACGGCGCGGGCGAGGCGCCGGTCGAAGGGTTCGGCGCCCCGCGCGCGGGGGGCGGCCGGCCGGCCGGCGGCCGGGGGCGCCGGGGTGCCGGCCGGGACTCCGGCCGGTCCGTTCGCCTCGTCGGTCGTCGGCTCGCTCATCGTCCCGCCTCCGTGCGGCTTCGGTCGGCTCCGGCGGGCCGGTCGGCGTCGGTCACCTTCCACCACGGCAGGTCGCGGTGGGAGGGGGTGGCGTCGTTCTTCTCGGTGCTCCAGCCGGGGGCGGCCACGGGGCGGGTGACGGTCCGCAGCTGGACGCGCCGCACGTCGAAGCCGTGCAGGGACGGGTCGGCGTCCAGCCGGAGCAGCGCGATCCGGCGCATGTACTGCTCCGAGAGGCGGCCGCGCACTCCGTTGGGACGGTTGTCGTCGCCGTGCGAGTTCCGGTAGAAGTCCACGGCCCGGCGGAGCTCGTTCTGCTGCGCGTGGCTGGGCATCGGGTTGTACCGGATCGCCGCGGTGTCCTGGGCGGTCAGGTCGATCCAGTCGGTGGTGCGCAGCTCGCCGCCGGTTCCGGCGATCTCGGCGCGCATCTCCACGGAGAGGTTCTGCTGGAGCGGGTTGGGCGCGAACAGCTTCCAGTTCTGCTCGAACTCCGGGTAGATCCACTCGTCCACGGCCTGGCCGTGCCGCTTCGTCAGCGTGTTGGACGGGGCCACGTGGAGGAAGACCATCGCCAGGTGGACGCAGGCGAAGACCCCGACGACGGCGAGCGCCACGGCGGCCACGACCTGGTAGGGCAGCGAGAGGGCCATGATCCCGGTGCCGGTGGGCGTCCCGGCGGCCTCGGCGGGGGGCGTCTCCCCGGTCCGGAGCCGGTCGTCGGTCACCCCGACCGCGTCCTCTTCCACGTGCGCGTCCATCCCGCCCCGACCCCCATCGGCCCACCTCGGTCATCCACAGGGTTGACACCATACGGGCCGCCGACTCACCATTGAAGTCATTCAACCGAACGATCGGTCGGTAGGGAGTCCGATGACCGCAGTGACGGCAGGGACGGCAGAGACCACGGGCGCGCCCGGCGGCTCGGACACGGCCACGGCACCGGATCAGGCCGCCTACGAGGCCGTGTTCGACGCCGCTGTCGCCGCCGACGAGCGGATCGAGCCGCGCGACTGGATGCCCGAGGCGTACCGCGCCTCGCTCGTCCGGCAGATCGCGCAGCACGCCCACTCCGAGATCATCGGCATGCAGCCGGAGGCGAACTGGATCACCCGCGCGCCCTCGCTGCGCCGCAAGGCGATCCTCATGGCCAAGGTGCAGGACGAGGCCGGCCACGGCCTGTACCTGTACAGCGCGGCGGAGACCCTCGGCACCAGCCGCGACGAGCTGCTCGACAAGCTCCACTCGGGCCGCCAGAAGTACTCGTCGATCTTCAACTACCCCACGCTGACCTGGGCCGACGTCGGCGCCATCGGTTGGCTGGTGGACGGCGCCGCGATCACCAACCAGGTGCCCCTCTGCCGCTGCTCCTACGGGCCGTACGCCCGCGCGATGGTCCGCGTCTGCAAGGAGGAGTCCTTCCACCAGCGCCAGGGGTACGAGGCCCTCCTCGCCCTGTCGAACGGCACCGAGGCCCAGCACGCCATGGCGCAGGACGCGGTGGACCGCTGGTGGTGGCCCTCCCTGATGATGTTCGGCCCCCCGGACGACGAGTCCACCCACACCGCGCAGGCGATGGCCTGGAAGATCAAGCGCCACACCAACGACGAACTGCGCCAGCGCTTCGTCGACATCGCGGTCCCGCAGGCCGAGGCGCTCGGGCTGACCCTCCCCGACCCCGACCTCCGGTGGAACGAGGAGCGCGGGCACTACGACTTCGGCCCGATCGACTGGACCGAGTTCTGGGACGTCCTCAAGGGGAACGGCCCCTGCAACGACCAGCGGCTGAGCAGGCGGCGCCAGGCCCACGAGGACGGCGCCTGGGTCAGGGAAGCAGCCGCGGCCTACGCGGAGAAGCACACCGGCACGCACGGAGAGGCACAGGCATGACGAGCGACGGTTGGCCGCTGTGGGAGGTGTTCGTGCGCTCCCGCCGCGGACTGTCCCACACCCACGCGGGCAGTCTCCACGCGCCCGACGCGGAGATGGCCCTGCGCAACGCCCGCGACCTGTACACCCGCCGCAGCGAAGGCGTGTCCATCTGGGTCGTCCCCTCCGCGGCCGTCACCGCCTCCTCGCCGGACGAGAAGGACCCCTTCTTCGAGCCGGCCGCGGACAAGCCCTACCGCCACCCGACGTTCTACGAGATCCCGGAGGGGGTGAAGCACCTGTGAGCACCCCGACCGCCGCGGAGGCCGCCGCGTTCACCGGCGCCGCCCTCGCCCTCGGCGACGACGCCCTCGTCCTCTCCCACCGGCTGGGGGAGTGGGCCGGCTCCGCCCCCGTCCTGGAGGAGGAGGTCGCCCTGGCCAACATCGCCCTCGACCTCCTCGGCCAGGCCCGCGTCCTGCTCTCCCTCGCCGGCGACGAGGACGAACTGGCCTACCTCCGCGAGGAGCGGGCCTTCCGCAACGTCCAGCTGGTCGAGCAGCCCAACGGCGACTTCGCCCACACCATCGCCCGGCAGCTGTTCTTCTCCACCTACCAGCACCTGATGTACGGCGCGCTGGCCACCGGAGACGGTCCCTTCGCCGGCCTCGCCGCGAAGGCCGTCAAGGAGGTCGCCTACCACCGGGACCACGGGGAGCAGTGGACCCTGCGCCTGGGCGACGGCACCGCCGAGAGCCACGAGCGGATGCAGCGGGCCTGCGACGCCCTCTGGCGGTACACCGGCGAGCTCTTCCGGGCCGTCGACGGCGTCGCCGTCGACCACACGGCCCTGGAGAGCGCCTGGCTGGCGTCGGTCACCGAGATCCTCGGCCGGGCCACGCTGACCGTCCCCTCCGGACCGCGCACCGGGGCCTGGGCCGCCGGAGCCGGCCGCCAGGGACTGCACACCGAGTCCTTCGGCCGGATGCTCGCCGAGATGCAGCACCTGCACCGCAGCCACCCGGGGGCGACGTGGTGACCATGACGGCCCTGGAGGAGGAGCTGAGCCGGGTCGCCGGCGCCGTTCCCGACCCGGAGCTGCCCGTCCTCACCCTGGAGGAGCTCGGCGTCATGCGGGGCGTCCAGGTCACCGGCCCCGGCCGCGTCGAGGTCTCCCTGACCCCGACGTACACGGGCTGCCCCGCGATCGAGGCCATGGCCTCGGACATCGAGCACGCGCTGCACGAGCACGGCGTGGCGGAGGTCTCCGTCGTCACCGTCCTCGCCCCGGCGTGGTCCACCGACGACATCAGCGAGGAAGGGCGGCGCAAGCTCGCCGAGTTCGGCATCGCACCGCCCCGCCCCCAGGGCCCCGCGGGCGGCCCCGTGCCGCTGACCCTCGCCATCCGCTGCCCCCACTGCGGCTCCACCGAGACCGAGCTGCTCAGCCGGTTCTCCTCCACGGCGTGCAAGGCGCTGCGCCGCTGCACCGCCTGCCGTGAACCGTTCGACCACTTCAAGGAGTTGTAGATGGTGTCCTCGGGCTCCGGGCGGGCCGGGTTCCAGCCGCTCCGGGTGAGCGACGTCGAGCGGCTCACGGACGACTCCGTGGCGGTCACCTTCGCGGTCCCGCCCGAGCTCCACGAGGCGTACCGCCACCTCCCCGGCCAGCACCTCGCCCTGCGCCGCACCGGCGAACAAGGCGAGGAGATCCGCCGGACGTACTCGATCTGCGCCCCGGCCGCCCCGGCCGGCGAGCCGCCCGTCCTGCGCGTCGGCATCCGGCTCGTCGACGGCGGCTCGTTCTCGACGTACGCGCTCAAGGAACTGGCCGTCGGCGACACCGTCGAGGTCATGGAGCCGATGGGCCGCTTCACGCTCGCCCCGCGCCCCGGACGCTTCGCGGCCGTCGTCGGCGGCAGCGGCATCACGCCGGTCCTGTCGATGGCCGCCACGCTGCTCGCCCGCGAGCCGGAGGCCCGGTTCTGCCTGATCCGCAGCGACCGGACCGCCTCGTCGACGATGTTCCTCGACGAGGTCGCCGACCTCAAGGACCGCTACCCCGACCGCTTCCAGCTGGTCACCGTCCTCTCCCGGGAGGAGCAGCAGGCGGGACTCCCCTCGGGCCGCCTCGACCGCGAGCGGCTGGCCGGACTGCTGCCGGCGCTGCTGCCGGTCGGCGAGATCGACGGCTGGTTCCTGTGCGGTCCCTTCGGCCTGGTCCAGGGCGCCGAGCAGGCCCTGCGCGGCCTCGGGGTCGACCGCGGCCGGATCCACCAGGAGATCTTCCACGTCGACGACGGCTCGGCCCCCGCGCCGGCAGCCGCCGCCGACGCCCCCGCGCACGCGACGCTGACGGCGACCCTCCACGGCCGGTCCGGCACCTGGCCGGTCGACCGGGGCGAGACGCTCCTCGACACGGTGCTGCGCGCCCGCGCCGACGCGCCGTACGCCTGCAAGGGCGGCGTATGCGGCACCTGCCGCGCCTTCCTCGTCGGCGGAGAGGTCCGGATGGACCGCAACTTCGCGCTGGAACCGGACGAGACCGAGGCCGGCTACGTGCTGGCCTGCCAGTCCCACCCCGTCACCCCGGACGTGGAGCTGGACTTCGACCGCTGACACCGGACCCGTCGACGGCGTCCCGCGCCGTCGGCGGGCCTGGCGTCGCCACCCGGCCGCGGCCCCGGCCGGAGGGTGCGACGAAGTCCGGGCGCCGCCATTCCCTTCCCCTAGAACCTGTTCTATCTTGACGACCCGTCAGGAACGTGCGGACAGCAGCGGGACCGGCAACGGGAGGGCAGGGCAGTGGACTTCACCTTCACCGAGGAGCAGCAGGCGGCCGTCGAGGCGGCCAAGGCGGTCTTCGCGGACGTCGCACCCGACGCGGTGCCGAGCCCGGCCCTCACCCCGGGCGCGGTGGCCGAGGACCTCGACCGGCCGCTCTGGGCGCGCCTGGCCGCCGCCGACCTCCTCGGCCTCGTGCTGGCCCCCGGACACGGCGGCGCCGGCCTCGACGCCGTCGCGCTCTGCCTCGTGCTGCGCGAGTCCGCCCGCGTCCTCGCCCGGGTCCCGCTCCTGGAGACCAGCGCCGTCGCCCTGACCGTCGAGCGGTACGCCGCCCCGGAGACGGCCGCCGGCCTCCTCCCCCGCGTCGGCCGCGGGGAGCTCGTCCTCACCGCCGCCTCGCACGGACGGACCGGTCACGACGGGGCCGAACGTGCCGTCACCGCACGCCCCGACGGCACGGGCTGGCTCCTCGACGGCGTCCAGACCGCCGTCCCCTGGGCCCACGGCGCCGACATCGTCGCCGTCCCGGCGCACACCCCCGACGGCCGGACCGTGCTCGCCCTGGTCCCCCGCGGCCACGAGGGGCTCGGTCTCGCCGACCAGTACTCCACGAACGGCGAACTCCTCGCCGAACTGCGGCTCGACGCCGTCCGTCTCGACCACGCCGACGTCATCGACGCCGACGGCGCCTGGGAGGGGCTGCGGAACCTCCTCACCACCGGGACCTGTGCGCTCGCCCTGGGGCTCGGCGAGGCCGTGCTCACCATGACGAGCCAGTACACCGGCAAGCGCGAGCAGTTCGGCCACCCGGTGGCCACCTTCCAGGCCGTCGCCGTCCAGGCCGCCGACCGCTACATCGACCTGCGCGCCATGGAGGCGACGCTCTGGCAGGCCGCCTGGCGCGTCTCCACCGGCGCGGACGGGGCGCTCCCCGCCGCGGGGGACATCGCCGTCGCGAAGATCTGGGCGTCCGAGGGCGTACGGCGCGTCGTGCAGACCGCCCAGCACCTCCACGGGGGCTTCGGCGCCGACACCGACTACCCCCTGCACCGCTACCACGCCTGGGCCAAGCACCTGGAACTCTCGCTCGGCCCCGCCGCCGCCCACGAGGAGGCCCTCGGCGACCTGCTGGCCGTCCACCCCCTCGGCTGAGGCCCCGCGCGACCCGCGTGGGGGCTTCCCGCGCGGACCCGACCCGTGGGGGTCCCGCCCCCGCGGCCGCGTCCGGGACGCGTCAGAGGACGAAGGCCTGGCTGCCGCCCGTCGCCACCATCGGGCGCCCGGCGCCGTCCCACGCCATCATCCCGCCGTCGATGTTCACGGCGTCGAAGCCCTGCTGCACCAGGTACTGGGTGACCTGCGCCGACCGGCCGCCGACGCGGCACATCACGTACGCGCGGCCACGGTCGGCCACGGCCTCCGTGACCTCACCGAAGCGGGCCACGAAGTCGCTCATGGGCACGTGCAGCGCACCCTCGACGTGGCCCGCCTCCCACTCGTCGTTCTCCCGGACGTCCAGCACCAGGGCATCGGCCGGCACGGAAGCCGCGTCCACCGAGGGCAGCGGGGAGAAATTCATGGGAACGGCCTTCTCTCGTCAGTACCGCCCGAACGGACTCGGGCGCACGGAAAACCTACTCCACCAGCCCCGTCAGCTCGGCCTCCCGCTCGGAGACCTGCGCGAGCAGCTGCTCGGCGATCTCCTCCAGGAGCCGGTCCGGGTCCTCCGGCGCCATCCGCAGCATCGCGCCGATCGCGCTCTCCTCCAGCTCCCGCGCCAGCGCCGACAGCATGTCCTTGCGCTCGGCCAGCCACTCCAGACGCGCGTACAGCTCCTCGCTCTCGCTGAGCCGCTCCTCGGCGGGGGCCGGACCGGCCTCCCACTCGGCGGAGAGCTCACGCAGCAGCGTCTCGTCGCCCCGCGCGTAGGCCGCGTTCACCCGGGTGATGAACTCCTCGCGCCGCTTGCGCTCGTCCTCCTCACGGGCCAGGTCCGGGTGGGCCTTGCGCGCCAGCTCGCGGTAGAGCCGGCGGGCCTCCTCGCTGGGCCGGACCCGCTTCGGCGACTGCACCGGCCGGTCGGTGAGCATCGCGGCGGCCTCGGCGGAGAGGCCGTCGGAGTCGATCCAGTCGTGGAACAGCTCCTCCACGCCCGGCATCGGCAGGACGGCGGCACGCGCCTCCTGCGCCCGGCGCAGGTCCTCCGGGTCACCGGTACGCGCCGCCTTGGCCTCGGCGATCTGCGCGTCGAGCTCGTCGAGCCGCGCGTACATCGGGCCGAGCCGCTGGTGGTGCAGCCGGGAGAAGTTCTCCACCTCGACCCGGAAGGTCTCCACCGCGATCTCGAACTCGATCAGCGCCTGCTCGGCCACCCGCACGGCCTGCTCCAGGCGTGCCTCGGGCCGCTCGTCCCCGGGCCCCTCGTTCACACCCTGGTCCACGCTCACGTCCACGCCCGTCCAGTCCTCGTTCCGCCTCGACCCACCCAGCCTAGGTCCTCCGGGGGCTCCCCGGTGCGCCGGTGCCGGACGCCCGCCCCGGCCACCGTCGCCCCGCTGTCAGACGCCCGTCTCCGCAGCCGTCCTGCCGGTGCGGATGGCGGTGAGGAGGTCGGCGTGGTCGGCCTCGGTGCGGTCGGCGTAGCCGACGGCGAAGTCGGCGAGCGCGGTGTCCAGCTCCTCGTTCTTGCCGCAGTAGCCGGCTATGAGGCGCGGGTCGGCGCTGTGGGCGTGGGCCCGGGCGAGGAGGGCGCCGGTCATGCGGCCGTAGTCGTCGAGCTGGTCGGGGGTGAGGGCGGCGGGGTCGACGCTGCCCTTGCGGTTGCGGAACTGACGCACCTGGAAGGGCCGCCCCTGGACGGTGGTCCAGCCGAGCAGGATGTCGCTGACGACCTGCATCCGCTTCTGGCCGAGGACGACGCGGCGTCCCTCGTGACCGGGGTCCGTGACGGCGAAGCCGACGGCCGGGAGGTGGGGGAGGAGTGCCGAGGGCCGGGCCTCCTTGACCTGGAGGACGAGCGGCTCGCCCCGGTGGTCGAGGAGCAGGACGACGTAGGAGCGGGTGCCGACGCTGCCGGTGCCGACGACGCGGAAGGCGACGTCGTGGACGGCGTACCGCGCGAGCAGCGGCAGCCGGTCCTCGGAGACGGTCTCCAGGTAGGGGCCGAGGGCCAGGGCGACCGCGGCGGCCTCGGCGTCGGGGACCCTGCGAAGGACCGGGGGAGCGTCGACGAACCGGCGGCCGCCGCCCTCGGCGTCGGTGACGGCCTCGGTCGAACGGGCGGCGAAGCGGGCGCTGGTGTTGTTGCGGGCCTTGGCGGAGACCCGCTCCAGGGTGCCGACGAGATCGCGGGCGTCGGTGTGGGAGACGAGCTCCTCGTCGGCGATCGCGTTCCAGGCGTCGTGGGCGGGGAGCCGGGCGAGCAGACGCATGGTGCGGCGGTAGGCGCCGGCGGTGTCGAAGGCGGCGGCCCGGCAGGTGTCCTCGTCGGCGCCGACCTCCCGGCCGGCGAGCACGAGCGAGGTGGCGAGCCGCTTGAGGTCCCACTCCCAGGGGCCGACGACGGTCTCGTCGAAGTCGTTGAGGTCCATGACGATCCGGCCCCTGGCATCGCCGTAGAGGCCGAAGTTGGCGGCGTGGGCGTCACCGCACAGCTGGGCCGCTATGCCGGTGACCGGGGTCGTGGAGAGATCGTGGGCCATCAGTCCGGCGGAGCCGCGGAGAAAGGCGAAGGGACCGGCCGCCATCCTGCCGACACGGATCGGCGCGAGCTCGGGCACGCGGCCGCGGTTGGACTCCTCGACGGCACGGACGGCGTCGGGGCGGTCGGCGGCGAGCGCGGGCCCGGCGTGCGCGGAGCGGGGGACCCGCTCGCGCAGCGCCTTGCCCCGCGCCTTGGGCGAGGGAGCGCCGTCCGCGCCCCTGTCGAGGGCCGCGCGGCGCGCGAACCCCGGTACGTGGGGGACGCGGAGGCCGGCCGGCTCCCCGTCCGTGTCGCGCTGTCCCGGCATGACGGCCCGGTTCTCGGTCATGGGACGTCCTCCCCCGTTGCGGTGTTCCCAGATCATCCGGCCCTGACCGTACAGCCGCGCCCGAGCAGTCGTCTCCCCCTGTGGACGACGCCCTGTGGACAACCCTCGCCGGCGCTCTCCCGCCGCGGGATCCGCGGGCGGAGTCAGACCGCGACCGCCTCTTCGACCTCCTCCTCGGCAGCAGCCTGAGCAGCCTCGTCAGCCGCTTCGTCAGCCGTCTCGCCCGTCGGCACACCTGTCGTCCTGCCGGTCGTCTTGTCCGTCGTCCGGGCGGTCGCCTCGCCCGTCGTCTTCCCGCCGCCTTCCGGGGCCGCCGACGAGCCCGGCCGGGCGTGCGCTCCGCCCAGGGCGACCGCGGACGCCCGCCGGGCCTCCGTGACACCCGCGGCGACGACGAGCGCGATCCCGGCGAGGAGCCACAGCGCGAGGGTGAGGACGTGCCCGCCGACCGCGTGGCCGCCGAAGTAGACGTGACCGCGGACGCCTTCGACGAAGCCGGCGCCGTTCCAGAAGGCGTGCAGGGCGCCGAAGAAGCCGGGCTGGAGTTCGGGCCGGTAGATGCCGCCGGAGCTCGTGAAGTTGAGCATGACGAAGAGCACCATGACGCCGAGCGTGGTCCAGCGGCGCAGGAAGGTGTGGAGTCCGACGCCGACCAGCAGGATGCCCGCGGTGTACAGCCAGGAGATCGCCCACACCCCGGCAAGCCCCTGGTCGACGAGGTGGAAGAGGGGTCCGGCGAAGACCGTGCCGATGAGGCTGACGACGAGCGAGGTCGCGGCGGCGAGGAGGACGCGGACCCGCAGGGCCAGCACGGCTCCGGCGCCGCCGATGACGGCCACGGAGGCGTACGAGCCGATGCTGAGGGCGACGAGCAGGAAGAAGATCCCCTGGCCGGTGGGGTCGCCGGAGGCGACGGGAGCCACGTCGGTGACCCTGAGCGGGGCGTCCTGGGCGGCGGCGACCTTGGTGAACACCTTCTCCACGGCCATGGCGCTGGTGTCGGAGGAGGCGGAGGCGACGAGGAGCTCGGGCCTCTCGCCGGGCACGTAGGCACCGAAGCTGCCCTGCTCGCGCAAGGCGCTGACGGCCGTCGCCCGGTCCGGGACGGTCCGGACGTCGAGGGCGCCCGCGCCCTTGTCCTGGAGCGTCTGCGCGAGGACCTGGGTGGTGGGTCCGGAGCCGACGACGTCGACGCGCAGGTCGTGGGGGGCGGGGGCGTGGAAGGCGCCGAGGTAGGCGAGCCCCATGCCGACGCACATCAGCAGGGGCGTGAGCAGATGCCCGAGGACATGCCGCAACGCGCCGCCGGTGTTCGGTCCCGCGGACATCCAGACCTCCATGGTTGGCTTTTACAACTAAAGAACCGTTGTACTATACAACCGAAAGTGGACGGCGGGCGAACGGCGCCCGGCCATGGCAGAGGGAGCCCACCATGACCGGCGTCGACGCAGGGCCGGCCCGCGAGGCGTCCGTGGACGTCATCCAGCGCGAACTCACGGCCTTCGCGAGGCGGGCGCGCGCCGCGGCGGCCCGGGTCCACCCCGAACTCCCGCTGGTCTCCTACACGCTCCTCGCCCACATCGACGAGCAGCGCGGCTGCCGCGCCACCGACCTCGCGGCCCACTACCTCCTCGACAAGTCGACCGTCAGCCGCCAGGTCGCCGGCCTGGAGAAGCTCGGCCTGGTCGAACGGCGCCCGGCCCCCGACGACCACCGCGTACACGTCCTGCACCCGACGCGGGCGGGCTCCGAGGTCCTCGCCACGGCGCAGACCAGCCGCCGCGCCGCCTACCAGGAGCGCCTCAGGGACTGGTCGGCCGAGGACCTCGCGCACTTCGCCCAGTACCTGCTGCGCTACAACGCGGCCGGCACCGAGGGCCTCCCCGACGGCACCCCACGCTGACGCCCGAACCCCCGGCCCCGCCCACCCGCCCCCGCGGACCGGGAGCACACGGACCAGCACACCGACCGCCGCGCGGACCGCCGCCCAGCCCCACCCGCGCGCGCCCCCGCGAGCGCCTAGAGCCCCGCGTCCCGCGCCAACAGCGCGGCCTGGACGCGGTTCTCGCAGTGCAGCTTGGCCAGGATCCTGCTCACGTACGTCTTCACCGTGGCCTCGCTCATGTGCAGCCGCTTCCCGGCGTCCGCGTTGGACAGCCCCTCGCCGAGCAGCGCGAGCACGTCCCGCTCCTTCTCGCTCAGCGCAGCCACCCGCCCCCGCGCCTCCTCGGCCCGGGCCGCCTCGCGGCCCGAGGCGAGCCGCTCCACCACGTGCCGGGTGGCCGCCGGGGACAGATACGCGTCGCCCGCCGCGGCCGCCCGTACGGCCCCGATCAGCTCGGCCGGCGCGGTGTCCTTGAGGAGGAAGCCGGCGCCCCCGTGCTCCAGCGCCCTCAGGACGTTCTCCCGCTCGCCGAAGGTCGTCAGGACGATCACCCGGGCCGCCGGCGCCGCCCGGCGCAGCTCCGGCAGTGCCGAGAGGCCGTCGAGCACCGGCATCTGGATGTCGAGCAGCACCACGTCGGCGGCGTGCGCCCGCGCCGCCTCGACGGCCTCCCGGCCGTTCGCGGCCTCCCCGACGACCGTGATCTCGGGGTCCGAGATGAGGATCATGCGGATCCCGGCTCTGATCAGCGGCTCGTCGTCGGCGATCACGACCCTGATCGGCTGCCCTGCCACTGCTGCTCCCCCACGGCTCCGGTACGGGCGGCCCGGCGCTACCGCGCCGGGACCTCGTACGCCTTCTTCTCGATCAGCTTGCCGTCCTTGAAGCAGAACCGGAAAACCGGCTCCCTGTCGGGGACCTCCCCCAGCTCCGAGGACATCAGCACCAGGCAGTCGGCACCGTCCGGCTGCGCGGGCCCCTCCTTGCCCAGACCGACGGTGGCTATCGTGTCGCCGGAGGGCAGTTGGTCCCGGACCTCCTTCTCGGACGCCCCGACCTTCACCGCCTCGTACTGCTTGGGCTCGATCATCCCCTCCTGCAGGGAACCCATCAGGAAGTAGATGCCGAAGCCCGCCGCCACCACGAGCAGGACGAGCGCCGCGAACGCTATCCCGCAGCCCAGCGCGATCGCACCGCCCGTGCTCCTGCCCGTGCCCTTGCCCCCGCGCACCGCCATGGCCAACTCCCGCTCCGTGTACGTCCAGTCGGCCGGTCCGACCGCGACCGGACGACCATCGCCCACCAGCGGTTTCGTGGTCTGCTGCCGGAAGTCGTCCGCCGCGTCGACCAAAGGCGCGGCGTCGGCGGGCGGCGCGACGCCGTAGGGCAGCATCCCGGCCACCCGGAACCCGCCGCCGTCGGCGGGCCCCGCGTGGCACATGCCGCCCACGAGCCGGGCCCGTTCGGCGAGTCCGGCCAGCCCCTGGCCGCCGCTCACCGCGTCCGTCGCCGGCCCGCCCTCCGGCGGCTCGTTGAGGATCTCCACGACGAAGGTGTCCGGCTCGTAGCGGAGTTCGACGCCGATCGTCGCGCCCGGCGCGTGCTTGTAGGCGTTGGTCAGGGCCTCCTGCACGATCCGGTACGCGGCGTGGTCGGCGGCCGGGGCCAGCGACCGCGTCTCCCCCATCCGGCGCAGCCCGACGGCGGTGCCGGCCCCCCGGGCGGCCTCCACGAGGCCCTCGATGCCCGCGATCCCCCGCGCGGCCCTGCCCGTCTCGTCACCGGTCCGGGCGAGCGCCGCCGGTGCGCCGTGCGGGGCCTCGACCCCGTCGCGGAGTATCCCGACGACCTCCCGCAGTTCGTGCATGGCGGTCACCGACGCGTTCCGCAGGACGCCGACCACCTCGCGCTGCCGCTCGCCCAGGTCCCGGTCGACCTCCAGGGCGCCGGTGTGCACCGCGATCAGCGCCAGCTGGTGCCCGAGGCTGTCGTGCATGTCCTGGGCGATCCGCTGCCGCTCCCGCTGCCGCGCCTGCCAGGCCACCATGGTCCGCTCGCGCAGCAGTTGGGCGTTGCGCTCCTGGAGGGCGTGGAGCAGGGTCCGCCGCTGGGTCCAGTAGCGGTGCGCGAGACCGGGCGCCAGCGTGGTCCCGAGGTAGTAGAGGGTCGCGACGAAGACGACGACGAGGATCCGCTGCCGGTCCCACGACTCCAGGAGCGTGCCCCCCACGTTCAGGACGAAGGCGGCGATGTACGCGGCCAGCGCCTGGCCGGCGCCCGCGATGTACCGCCCGGAGGACCAGCCGATCACCAGCAGCACCGGGCCCAGGCCGGGCAGGAACGGGGTCAGCCCCGCGGCCAGGACGAGCGTGCTCGCCGGGAGCCGCCGCCGGACCAGCGACAGCACGGCGGCACCCGCGGCGACCACGGCCAGCCGCCACCCCTCGCCGCCCACCATCTCCTCGGTCCCGGCGGCGAGCAGCGCCATCACCAGCGCGAGCGCCACCTCACCGGTGGTCCGGCGCCCCGACCACTGCCCGGGCAGCGCGAACCAGGCCCATGAGGCCGAGACCGTTCCCTTGAGGCCGCGCATGCTCCAGGCCCCCGACTTCGACATAGCGTCCACGCTCGCACCCTAGGCAGCCCGCCGGACCCCCGGCGTCCCCCTTTCGTCGCGACCGCCGACGACGAAGGTCGCGCCGGAGAGCGCACCGATCCCAGGGAACACATCCACCACGCCGAACCCACGGACTACGGCCACCACACCGAACCCACAGACCACAGGAAGCCGCCCGCCTCCCAACCAGCCCACGTCACTCGCACGGGGCCCACGAGGCCCGGAGGCCGCCCCGCCTCACACGGACAGGTCGGAGACCCGCGCCAGCGTGACGACGTCGATCTCGGGATCGGCGACGGTGGTCGCCAACGCGGCCACGCTCCCGTGACCGAGCGGCAGATCCGTGAGGTGGATGGGCTCCTCGGGCCAGCCGTCCGGCGAACCGTCGACCCGGACGACCGGACCGTCGACCGACAGCGCGGAGAAGGGCACCTGGAGCAGCCCGTGGCCGGTCAGCTTGACCGTCGCCTCCTTGCGGGCCCAGATCCGGAAGAGCGCGGTCCGCAGAGCGTCTCCGTCGAGCCCGTCGAGACTCCGCTGTTCGCTCTCGGAGGCGAGGACGCGGACCATCTCCTCGATCTCGATGGTGCGGCTGCCCAGCTCCACGTCGAGGCCGACCCTGGTGCCGGTCGATGCCGCGATCACGACGAGGTCCCCGGTGTGCGAGACGGAGAAGTCGAGTGCGGGAGCGGCCGTGAAGTGCGGCTTGCCGTGGGCGTCGTCCCCGCAGTGGGCGCAGGCCCGGCTGATCCCGACCTCGGGTGCGGGCACGCCCAGGTGACGCGCCCCCAGGGCCCGCTGCACCGCGCGGGACGTGACGAACGTCCTCCGCACCTGCTCGCGGCCCAGCTCGTCGGCGCGGGACAGCTCCGCCGGAGTCAGCAGGCCCCGGGCCTCCGCCTCGGCCGAACGGGCTTCCAGGACCCATATCCGAACGATCATGCGGACAGCCTATTTCCTGCCCGCCGCCGGCCCCTTCGGCCGGACGTGGGCCACCTCACACCGGCAACCGCCCTGGCCCCCGCCGCAGTCCAGGCCGTGCCTGGACACAAAAACGAGACGGTCGGCATCGTGATCACGATGCCGACCGTCTCTCTGGTGCGCGAGGGGGGAGTTGAACCCCCACGCCCTTTCGGGCACTGGAACCTGAATCCAGCGCGTCTGCCTATTCCGCCACCCGCGCATTGGGTGTGCTCCGGACTCTCTCACTTTTCGGTGGGAGCGCCTGGCGACATCTGAAGATTAGCACGCCGCAGACCGTGGATTCACATCCGTTGTTTCGGCCCCGCTCCCGGAGAACAAGGTGAGGGCAGGCGGGGACGCGGACGACGTCTGGGGAGGGGAACGAGGGGTACGGGGGAGCAGGCGGGGGAGGAGGAAGCGGGAAGGGACCGAGGGGTGGAGCGGCGGGAGGGGCGGGAGGAACGGGACGGACCATCACGGCTTCCGGACCGCGACCCCGGTCCCACAGCCGGGTGCGGGACACTGTCCACAGGCCACCTCTACGATCCGTGGGGGAAGCCTGTGAGAGGTGACACTCGTCCACAGGGCAGAGAAGGGGAACCAGCCGATTTCCCGACGCGTGGATACGATCAGTAAGCAGTACCAGGACGACAACGACGGAGGAGGTGCCCCATGGGAGTCATGAAGCGATTCGAGCAGCGACTCGAAGGTCTGGTGAACGGCACCTTCGCCAAGGTCTTCAAGTCCGAGGTCCAGCCTGTCGAGATCGCCGGCGCGCTCCAGCGCGAGTGCGACAACAACGCGCAGATCTGGAACCGCGAGCGGACCGTCGTCCCCAACGACTTCATCGTGGAGCTGAGCACGCCGGACTACGAGCGTCTCAGCCCCTACTCGGGCCAGCTCGGCGACGAGCTCGCCGGCCTGGTCAGGGACTACGCGAAGCAGCAGCGGTACACCTTCATGGGCCCGATCAAGGTCCACCTGGAGAAGGCCGACGACCTCGACACCGGCCTGTACCGCGTCCGCAGCCGCACGCTCGCGTCGAGTACGTCACAGCCGCAGCCGCCCGCCGCGGGACAGCAGCAGGGCCAGGCCCAGGGGCGCGGCGGCTACGGGTACCCCCCGGCCGGCGCTCCGCCCATGCCCGCCTCCCCGCCCCCCGGCGCTCCCGGCCACCGGCCGACCGCGCCCGGCGGACGTCCCGCGGGCGGCCCGGTTCCCGGCGCCGGCGCGTCCGTGCGACGCTGGATCGAGATCAACGGCAACCGCCACCAGATCTCGCGCCCGACCCTGGTCCTCGGCCGCAGCACCGACGCGGACGTGAGGATCGACGATCCCGGCGTCTCCCGCCGGCACTGCGAGATCCGGACCGGAACGCCCTCGACGATCCAGGATCTCGGATCCACCAACGGCATCGTGGTGGACGGGCAGCACACCACCCGCGCTACGCTCCGCGACGGCTCGCGGATCGTCGTGGGCAGCACCACCATCGTTTACCGGCAAGCCGAAGGGTGAAGCGGGGGCAATGTCAGAGCTGACCCTGACGGTCATGCGGTTGGGTTTCCTGGCCGTTCTGTGGCTGTTCGTCATCGTGGCCGTCCAGGTCATCCGCAGCGACCTCTTCGGTACGCGGGTCACCCAGCGCGGTTCGCGGCGCCAGGAGGCGCGGCCCCAGCAGGCCGCCGCCCGCCAGGCCGCCGCGCCGCCGCAGCAGCGCGGCCAGCAGAGCGCGGGCGGCCGCCAGCGCCGCGGCGCCCCGACCAAGCTGGTCGTGTCCGAGGGCACCCTCACCGGCACGACCGTCGCCCTCCAGGGGCAGACGATCACGCTGGGCCGGGCGCACGACTCGACGATCGTGCTGGACGACGACTACGCGTCCAGCCGGCACGCCAGGATCTACCCGGACCGGGACGGCCAGTGGATCGTCGAGGATCTCGGGTCCACGAACGGCACCTACCTCGACCGGACCCGCCTCACCACCGCCACGCCGATTCCGCTGGGCGCGCCGATCCGCATCGGCAAGACCGTCATCGAGCTGCGGAAGTAGTGCTACATCATGAATAGGCGCGAGCGGAGCGAGCGAGCCGGGACGGTCCCCGCCACAGGCCGTGCCGCGCTCCCGACCGGAGCGACCGAAGCGACCGGAGGGTGGGCAGTGTGGGTCGAGACCGGCTGTACCCCGATGCAGCGGCGACAGGGCAGGTGCGCATGACTCTGTCCCTGCGATTCGCCGCGGGCTCGCACAAGGGCATGATCCGCGAGGGCAACGAGGACTCCGGTTACGCCGGGCCCCGCCTGCTCGCCATCGCCGACGGCATGGGCGGCCAGGCGGCCGGCGAGGTCGCCTCGTCCGAGGTGATCTCGACCCTCGTCACGCTCGACGACGACGTCCCCGGCTCCGACATCCTCACCTCGCTCGGTACGGCGGTGCAGCGCGCCAACGACCAGCTCCGGATGATGGTCGAGGAGGACCCGCAGCTGGAGGGCATGGGCACCACGCTCACCGCCCTGCTGTGGACGGGCCAGCGGCTCGGCCTCGTACACGTCGGCGACTCGCGCGCCTACCTGCTCCGCGACGGCGTCCTCACCCAGATCACCCAGGACCACACCTGGGTCCAGCGCCTCGTCGACGAGGGCCGGATCACCGAGGAAGAGGCCACCACCCACCCGCAGCGCTCGCTCCTCATGCGCGCGCTCGGCAGCGGCGACCACGTCGAACCCGACCTCTCCATCCGCGAGGTCCGGGCCGGCGACCGCTACCTGATCTGCTCCGACGGCCTGTCCGGCGTGGTCTCGCACCAGACCCTCGAGGACACCCTCGCCAGCTACCAGGGCCCGCAGGAGACCGTGCAGGAGCTGATCCAGCTCGCGCTGCGCGGCGGCGGCCCGGACAACATCACGGTGATCGTCGCCGACGTCCTCGACGTCGACGGCGGCGACACCCTCGCCGGCCACGTCAGCGACATCCCGGTCATCGTGGGCGCCGTCGCCGAGAACCAGGCCGTGCTCAACGACGGCGGGGCCATGCAGACCCCGGCCGGCCGCGCCTCCGGGCTCGGCCGCACCGCGCCCCACCACCAGCCCCCGGCCGGCGGCTTCGGCCCGCCTGGCAGCGGCGAGGACCACGGCTACGGCGGGATGCCGCCGCAGGGCTCCTTCGAGTCGTACGCGGACGACGACTTCGAGAAGCCGCGCAAGGGCCGCAAGTGGCTCAAGCGCTCCTTCTTCCTCGTCCTGATCCTCGCGCTGCTCGGCGGCGGTGCGTACGGCGGCTGGCGCTGGACCCAGACCCAGTACTTCGTGGGCTCCAAGGACCAGCACGTCGCCCTCTACCAGGGCATCAGCCAGGACCTGGCGTGGATCTCGCTGTCGAAGGTCGAGAAGGACCACCCCGAGATCGAACTCAAGTACCTCCCCGCCTACCAGCGGAAGCAGGTCGAGGACACGATCGCGGGCGGCAGCCTCGGCAAGGCCGAGACGAAGATCTCCGAGCTGTCCGTGCAGGCCTCGGCGTGCAAGAAGACCGAGCAGCGCCGTGAGGCCGCCGAGAAGGCCGCCCCGCCGGCCCAGAAGCCCGGCGGCACCGCCACCCCCGACTCCAAGCCCACCACAGCCGCTCCGACCCCGGGTCCCACCCTCACCGCGGAGGAGCAGAAGCTGGCCTCGAACTGCGGCAAGCAGTAAGCACCCGTAGGGGGCCTTTCACCACCATGAGCGTTGTCACCAACACGACCACCATCGGCGCGATCGAGGCGCCGAGCCGTCGCAACACCGAGCTGGCGCTGCTCGCGTTCGCCGTCGTCATCCCGGTGTTCGCGTACCTCAACGTGGGCCTGGCCATCGACGGGAAGGTCCCGGCCGGCATGCTCGGCTACGGCCTGGGCCTCGCGCTCCTCGCGGGCGTCGCCCACCTCGTGGTCCGCAAGTGGGCCCCGTACGCCGACCCGCTGCTGCTGCCCCTGGCCACCCTGCTCAACGGCATGGGCCTGGTGCTGATCTGGCGCCTGGACCAGTCGCCGCGGCTGATCGCCAAGTCCGTCCGGGACTTCGGCAGCTTCAGCCCCGACGCCCCGAAGCAGATGCTGTACTCGGCGATCGGCATCGCCATGTTCGTGGGCGTGCTGCTGCTGCTCAAGGACCACCGCGTCCTCCAGCGCTACACGTACATCTCCATGGCGGTCTCCCTCTTCCTGCTGCTCCTGCCGCTCGTCCCGGGCCTCGGAACGCCCGTGTACGGCGCCAAGATCTGGATCAACATCGCGGGCTTCTCGATCCAGCCCGGTGAGTTCGCCAAGATCGTGCTGGCGGTGTTCTTCTCCGGCTATCTGATGGTGAAGCGCGACGCCCTGGCCCTGGCCAGCCGCCGTTTCATGGGGCTCTACCTGCCCCGCGGCCGCGACCTCGGCCCGATCCTCACGATCTGGGCGGTCAGCCTCCTCATCCTGATCTTCGAGAACGACCTCGGCACCTCGCTGCTGTTCTTCGGCATGTTCGTGATCATGCTGTACGTGGCGACGGAGCGGACCAGTTGGATCGTCATGGGTCTGATGATGTCGGTCGCCGGCGCGGTCGGCGTGGCCTCCTTCGCGAGCCACGTCCAGGCCCGTGTCGACGCCTGGGCCGACCCGTTCGGCTGCGCCGACACCGTCGCCGCCTGCGACCAGATGACCCAGGTGCTGATGTCCTTCGGCTCCGGTGGCATCCTCGGCACCGGTCTCGGCCAGGGCAACTCCGACCTGATCGGCTTCGCCGCCAACTCGGACTTCATCTTCGCCACCGTCGGCGAGGAGCTCGGTCTGACCGGCGTCATGGTCTTCCTCCTCCTCTACGGGCTGATCGTGGAGCGCGGTGCCCGTACCGCGCTCGCCGCCCGCGACCCGTTCGGCAAGCTCCTCGCGATGGGCCTCTCCGGCGCCTTCGCGCTCCAGATCTTCGTCGTCGCCGGCGGCGTGATGGGTCTCATCCCGCTGACCGGTATGACCATGCCGTTCCTCGCGTACGGCGGTTCGTCCGTGATCGCCAACTGGGCCCTGATCGGCATCCTGATCCGGATCAGCGACACCGCGCGCCGTCCCGCGCCCGCGCCCGCCCCGTCCCCCGACGCCGAGATGACCCAGGTGGTCCGTCCGTGAACAAGCCGCTGCGGCGGGTCGCGATCTTCTGCGGCCTGCTCGTCCTCGCCCTGCTCCTGCGGGACAACTGGCTCCAGTTCGTCCGCGCCGACGAACTGAACGCCCACTCGCGCAACAAGCGTGTGCAGATCGAGCGGTACGCCAACGTCCGCGGCAACATCATCGTCGACGGCAAGCCCATCACCGGCTCCGTCGACTCGCAGGACACGTTCTACAAGTACAAGCGCACCTACATCGACGGCCCCATGTGGGCCCCCGTCACGGGGTACGCCTCGCAGGCCTACGACGCCAACCAGATCGAGAAGATCGAGGACGGCATCCTCACCGGCAACGACGACCGGCTCTTCTTCGACCGCACCCTCGCCATGTTCACCGGCGAGAAGAAGAAGGGTGGCGACGTCATCACCACCCTGAACGGCGCCGCGCAGAAGGCAGCCTTCGAGGGCCTGGGAAGCAAGACCGGCGCCGTCGTCGCGATCGAGCCGAAGACCGGCAAGATCCTCGCGATGGCCTCCACCCCTTCCTACGACCCCTCCTCCTTCGCCGGCTACTCCGGCAAGGACGAGAAGGCGTGGGTGGGACTGGAGAAGGACAAGAACAAGCCCAAGCTGAACCGCGCGATCCGCGAGATCTACCCCCCGGGCTCCGTCTTCAAGGTCGTGACCGCCGCCGCCGCGCTGGAGAACGGCAAGGTCACCGACATCAACGCGCCGACGGACACCCCGGAGCCGTACATCCTGCCGCTCTCCACGGTGCCGATGAAGAACCACGCGTCGGGCTGCAAGAACGCCACCCTGAACCAGGCGCTGGAAGTCTCGTGCAACTCGGTCTTCGCCAAGCTCGGCGACGAGGTCGGCCGCGACAAGATGGTGGAGATGGCGGAGAAGTTCGGCTTCAACGCCGAGCAGTTCGTCCCGGTCCGCTCGGCGGCCTCCGTCTACGACACGAAGATGGACCGCGGCGGCAACGCGCAGTCGTCCATCGGCCAGTTCAACACGGCGACCACCCCGCTCCAGATGGCGATGGTCACGGCGGCGATCGCCAACGACGGCAAGCTCATGAAGCCGTACATGATCGACCAGCTGCGGGCCCCGAACCTGGACATCCTCAAGCAGAACGAGCCCGAGGAGATGAGCCGCCCGGTCTCCGCGGAGACGGCGCAGAAGCTCCAGCAGATGATGGAGAACGTCGTCACGGACGGCACCGGCGGCAACGCCGACCTGAAGATGGACGGCGTGAAGGTCGGCGGCAAGACCGGTACGGCCCAGCACGGCGAGAAGAACGCCAAGCGGCCGTACGCGTGGTTCATCTCATACGCGAAGACCGCAGACGGCTCCCCGGTCGCGGTCGCCGTGGTCGTCGAGGACTCGGCCGGCACGGACCGCGAGGACATCAGCGGTGGTGGCCTCGCGGCCCCGATCGCCAAGGCCGTCATGAAGGCCGTCATGAAGAGCCGGGGCTGATCTCCGGCCCCGGTGCGCACCAGGTACCGGTCAGGTATCAGCTACCGGCCCCGGGCGGAACGTCTTCCCGGGGCCGGTAGCGTATGCGCGAACAGCACACACCGCCGGACCACCCAAGGGTGCGGTCGGGACAGACGGAGAGGGCTGGATTAGCTATGGAAGAGCCGCGTCGCCTCGGCGGCCGGTACGAGCTGGGCTCGGTGCTCGGCCGTGGTGGCATGGCCGAGGTGTACCTCGGACAGGACACCCGGCTCGGCCGCACCGTCGCCGTGAAGACGCTGCGGGCCGACCTGGCCCGCGACCCGTCCTTCCAGGCCCGGTTCCGCCGTGAGGCACAGTCCGCCGCCTCGCTGAACCACCCGGCGATCGTCGCCGTGTACGACACCGGCGAGGACTACGTCGACGGGGTCTCCATCCCGTACATCGTGATGGAGTACGTCGACGGGTCGACCCTGCGTGAGCTGCTGCACTCGGGACGCAAGCTGCTGCCCGAGCGCACGCTCGAGATGACGGTCGGCATCCTCCAGGCGCTGGAGTACTCGCACCGCGCCGGCATCGTGCACCGTGACATCAAGCCGGCGAACGTCATGCTGACGCGCACCGGCCAGGTCAAGGTCATGGACTTCGGCATCGCGCGCGCCATGGGCGACGCGGGCATGACCATGACGCAGACCGCCGCGGTGATCGGCACGGCCCAGTACCTCTCCCCCGAGCAGGCCAAGGGCGAGCAGGTCGACGCCCGCTCCGACCTGTACTCCACGGGCTGCCTGCTCTACGAGCTCCTCACGGTCCGGCCCCCCTTCATCGGCGACTCCCCCGTCGCCGTCGCGTACCAGCACGTGCGCGAGGAGCCGCAGCCGCCGAGCAACTTCGACGGCGAGATCACGCCCGAGATGGACGCCATCGTCCTCAAGGCGCTGGTCAAGGATCCCGACTACCGCTACCAGTCCGCCGACGAGATGCGCGCGGACATCGAGGCGTGCCTCGACGGCCAGCCGGTCGCCGCGGCGGCCGCGATGGGCATGGGCATGGGGATGGGGATGGCGGGCGCCCCGGCGTACGGCGGCGGCTACGGCGGGTACCCGCCGGAGGACCAGCCGACCACGGCGCTGCGCCAGGCGGACCCGGCCGGCCAGACCTCCATGCTTCCCCCGGTCAACCCGGACGACGGCGGCTACGGCTATGACGACCGCCCGGACCGCCGGCGCGGCGGCGGCCAGAAGAAGTCGAACACCTCGACGATCCTGCTGGTTCTGGCGGGCATCCTGGTGCTCGTCGGCGCGATCTTCATCGGCGTCTCGCTCTTCGACAAGAAGGACGGCACGCAGCAGGTCACGGTGCCGCAGCTGGTGGGCCAGGACGTCAAGACGGCGACACAGCTCGCGGGCAACGCCCAGGTGAAGGCGGCACAGGCCGGCACCGAGCGCTGTGACCAGCCGAAGGGTCTGATCTGCAGGCAGGTCCCGGTCGCGGACAACGTGGCCAAGATGGACGTCGGCGGCACGATCCAGGTCTACGTCTCCGAGGGCGCCCCGCTCCTGGAGGTCCCGGACGTCGTGGAGCAGTCGCAGGAGCGCGCCGAGGAGAGCCTCAAGGGCAAGGGCTTCAAGGTCAAGGTCGAGATGGAGGAGTCCGACGAGGACCCCGGCACCGTCCTTCGCCAGAACCCGCAGGGCGGCACCAAGGCGGAGAAGAACTCCGAGGTGACGATCACCGTCGCGAAGAAGAACCAGACGACGGTCCCGCCGGTCGTCGGCAACCAGCTCGCGCAGGCCAAGCAGCAGCTGGAGTCGCTGAAGTTCGTCGTGGTCACCGAGTACGTCGACTCCGACCAGCCGAAGGACCAGGTCCTGGAGCAGTCGCCGGAGGGCAACGGCAAGGCGCCCGAGGGTTCCCAGGTGAAGCTGAAGGTCTCCAAGGGCCCGCAGCAGACCCAGGTCCAGCTCCCGACGGGCCTGGCCGGCAAGAAGTTCAGCGAGGTCCGTGACCAGCTCCAGGGCCTCGGCCTGACGGTGGTCCAGCAGGGTTCGGACAAGGAGGACGCCTTGGTCCTCGGCACGACCCCGGGTGAGGGCTCGATGGTCAACTCCACCGACACCATCAACGTCATGACGGTGGGCGGCGGCAACGGCGACAACCGCGGTGGCAACGGCGGCGGCGGGTTCTTCGACTGACGCCCGACACCCGTCGCTCCGCGCGACGCTACGGGAGAGCCCCGGCATCCGTCCTGGATGCCGGGGCTCTCCCGTTTCGTCTGCCGGCCCGAGGGGCCGGCGCGGCGACGGCCTCGGCGGCCGCCACGCGGTCAGCGCAGTTCGGCCGGCGGGGTGCGGTCGCGGTCGACCTTCTCCGAGCGCTCCAGCTCGCCCCAGACGATGTAGCGGTAGTCCGAGGTGTACATGGGAGTGCAGGTCGTCAGCGTGATGTAGCGGCCCGGCTTGGTCTTGCCCGACTCCGTGGGGACGGGCTGGAGGACGTCCACGTTGTACTTCGTGGTCTCCGGCAGGGTCTTGTAGACCTTGTAGACGTACCAGGTGTCCTTGGTCTCGAAGACGATGGCGTCCCCGGTCTTCAGCTTGTGGATGTTGTGGAACTTGGCGCCGTGCCCGTCCCGGTGCGCGGCCAGCGTGAAGTTGCCCTGCTTGTCCTGCGGGAGCGCGGACTTGATCGGGTCGGTGTAGTAGCCGGCGACGCCGTGGTTGAGGACGTCGGTGCCGGTGCCCTGCTTCACCAGGACCTCGCCGTCGGACATGGCGGGCACGTGGAGGAAGCCGATGCCGTCCTTGGTGTCGAGCGCGCCGGGGCCCTGGTCGGCCCACTGGTCGCGGACCTGGGCGCCGTCCTTGTCGGCGGCGCGGTCGGCGAGGACGTTGGTCCACCACAACGAGTAGACGACGAAGAGTCCGAGCACCAGGCCCGCTGTGATGAGGAGTTCGCCGAAGACGCTGATGATCCCGGCGATCCGGTTGCGCGCGCGTGCCACTAGGTCGTCCCGTCGTCCCGTCCGGAGGTGTGGGGTCTCAGCCTACGAGCGCCGACGGCTTTCCCTTGCTGCGCGGGCGCTCCTCGACCAGCTTGCCCCACACGATCATGCGGTACGTGCTCGTGAACTCGGGTGTGCAGGTGGTCAGCGTGATGAAGCGGCCGGGCGCGGTGAAGCCCGAGCCCTTCGGGACGGGGTCGATGACCGAGATGTTCGACGGCGAGGTCTGGGGCAGGATGCTGGCCATCTCGTACGTGTAGTACGCGTTCCGCGTCTCGACGACGATGGGGTCGCCGGGCTTCAGCCGGTTGATGTAGCGGAACGGTTCGCCGTGGGTGTTGCGGTGTCCGGCGACGGCGAAGTTGCCCTGCTTGTCGGCGGGCATGGCGGTCTTGAGCTTGCCCTCGCCGTAGTGGCCGACCATGCCCTTGTCGAGGACCTTGCTCTTGCTGATGCCCTCGGCGATGGGGACGACGACGTCCAGCTTGGGGATGTACATGATGGCGAAGCCCTCGCCGGGCTCGAACGCCGCGGGCTTGCTGTCGTCCGGCTTGTCCGTCTCGTGCGCCCAGGTGTCCTCGATGCGCTCCTTGGCCTTGTCGGTCTCCTGGCCGGCGAGGACGTTGGTCCACCACAGCTGGTAGGTGACGAAGAGGAGCATGACGACGCCGAGGGTGATGAAGAGTTCGCCGACGGCCCGGCTGGCGACGACGCCGACGCTGTCCTTCGCGGCGCGGGCGGCGCGCCGGGCCTCGACGCGCGAGAGGGGCCGGTCCGGGGCCGGGGTCCCCGCGGGGGGTGCGGAAGGGCCGCCCCGGCGGGCGCCGCGGCCGCCCTTCGCCGCCGCCTTGCGCCGCTCGGCCCGGCCGGGCCCTGAAGGGGTCTCCAGGGCGCGCAGGGCCATCGTCTCGTCCCGTGGGGGCACCGGAGCCTCTTCGGCCCCGTACGGCTCGTCCACGGGCGCGTACGGGGCCTCGTGGGCGCTCTCGTACGCGGGCTCCGCCTCGGTCTCGTACGGGGGGACCGCTCGGGGCGCCCGCTCGGCCTCGTACGGGGGGACGGGCGCCGCGGCCGGCTGGGCCTCGTAGGCGGGAGCGGGCTGCGGCTCGTACGCGTGCGCCGGGCCGGGCGGATAGGGCGACGCGGGCGCGTAGGGCTGCTCGGCCACGGGCCGGTGGCCCGCCGCGTAGGGCGCGTCGCCACCGGCGGGGTACGGCGCGGAGGGATCGCCCGGGTACGACGGAACGGGCTCGGGCGGGTACGGCGGACCGGGGTCGGCCGGGTACGGCACGGAGGGGTCGGCCGGGTACGACTCCGCGGGATGCGCCGGGTACGCCGCTTCCGGCCCCTGGGCGTAGGGCTGTTCGGGCGCGTACGGGCCGGGCCGGCCGTGCCCGTACGGGTCCGCGGGTATCGGCTCGGGTTCCGGCGCGTCCGACGCCCGGAACCACGGCGAGCCCGTCGTCACGCGACGGCCTTGCCCACCACCGGCGCGAGCCCCGCCGACCTGCCGACCGCCCCCTTGTCGCCGCACTGCTCCAGCCAGTTGGCGAGCATCAGGTGCCCGTGCTCGGTGAGCACCGACTCGGGGTGGAACTGGACGCCCTCGACGAGGAGTTCGCGGTGACGCAGCCCCATGATGATGCCGTCCTCGGTCCGCGCGGTGACCTCCAGCTCGGCCGGCAGGGCGGCGGGCTCGGCGGCCAGCGAGTGGTAGCGGGTCGCGGTGAACGGCGAGGGCAGCCCGGCGAAGACGCCCTGTCCTTCGTGCGTGACGAGCGAGGTCTTGCCGTGCAGCAGCTCCGGGGCCCGGTCGACGACGCCGCCGTACGCCACGGCCATCGACTGCATGCCGAGGCAGACGCCGAAGACGGGCACGCCGGTGGCGGCGCAGTGCCGGACCATCTCGATGCAGACGCCCGCCTGTTCGGGGGCGCCGGGGCCCGGCGAGAGCAGGACGCCGTCGAAGCCGTCCTGGGCGTGGCTCAGCTCGACCTCGTCGTTGCGCAGGACCTCGCACTCGGCCCCGAGCTGGTAGAGGTACTGGACGAGGTTGAAGACGAAGCTGTCGTAGTTGTCGACGACGAGAATGCGCGCGTTCACTGGCCGTCCACCGTCACATCGTTGAACGGAAGCAGCGGCTCCGCCCAGGGGAACACGTACTGGAAGAGGATGTAGACGACCGCGAGGACCAGCACGATCGAGAGCAGCGCGCGGATCCACGCGTTGCCCGGCAGATGCCGCCAGATCCAGCCGTACATGACGTCGACCGCCCCTTCCGTTCGTTACGGGGACCAGAGTACGGGTCGCCGGGGCCGTCCAGGGTCAGCTGTCCAAAGCCTGTGGACGGCCGTCGGTCACCGGCTGGGTGGCGTCGAGGTGCGCCCAGACGACGAGCCGGTGGCTGCTTCCCCACTCGGGGTCACAGGTCGTGAGGGTCAGGTACCGGCCGGGCCCGTCGAAGCCGGATCTGCGCGGGACGGGATCGACGACGGCGACGTCACCCGGAACGGTCCGGTAGGGGCCGCGGTCGACGCGGTAGGTGAACCAGGTCGTCCCGTCGGTGAGGACGACCGCGTCCCCGGCACGCAGCCGGGGGAAGTCCTTGAAGGGGTCCCCGTGGGTGCGGCGGTGGCCGGCGACGGCGAAGTTGCCGGTGGCGCCGAGCCGGGCGGTGGCGGCGTAGTGCCCCAGGCCCTGCTTGAGCACTCCGGTGCCGGTGCCCTCGAGGACGGGCCACTTCCAGTCCGCGCCGAGCCGGGGGACGTACATGACGGCGATGCCCTTGCCGGGCACGTACGGCGGCGGCGCGGGGGCGGGGGTGGCCCCGGGCGCGGGCGGCGGTCCCGGCGCGGCCGGGGCGGGGGTGCTCGCCCACGCGCGCTGGAGGGAGTCGATCTGGGCGGCGCCCGCCAGGTCGGCCTGCACGCCGGTCCAGTACAGGACGTAGACGACGAAGAGGACGATCAGGGTGCCGACGGTGAGGCACAGCTCGCTGAAGGTCCGCACGACCAGGCGCAAGCGGCCCTCCGCTCTCCCGCTGTCAGCTCACCGGCTTCGCGTAGTGGAGGTCCACTGTGCCCGAGTACCCGGGAAGAGTCACCCGTCGGTGGTCGTCGACTTTCCAGCCGAGCCCGTACGCCTTCACGTACAGCTGGTAGTTCTGGATCGCCGGGGACTCCGCGAGCGCCTTGTTCAGCTTCCCCCGGTCGCCGACGGCGGTGATCTTGTACGGGGGCGAGTAGACGCGGCCCTGGAGGATCAGGGTGTTGCCGACGCAGCGCACGGCGCTGGTGGAGATCAGCCGCTGGTCCATGACCCGGATGCCCTTGGCGCCGCCCTGCCACAGGGCGTTGACCACGGCCTGGAGGTCCTGCTGGTGGATGACCAGGTCGTTGGCCTGCGGCTCGGGGTAGCCGGGAGCGGCCTGGGCGTCGGGCGGGGCGTCGTCGAGGGTCACGGTGAGACCGGATCCGGTGACCTCGGAGGTGCCCGCCAGCGCCTCCAGGGCGTCGAGCTTGGCGTCCTCCGCGCGGGTGGATCCGTCGTCGCGTGCCGCGAGGGAGTCGACCTGGGTGCGCAGGGCGGCGGTGGACTCGTCGAGGCCGGCGTTCTTGTGGCTGCGTTCCTCGATGAGGTCGGAGAGCCTGAGCAGCGAGGCGTCCGTGCGCAGGTTGGTGCCCTTGGCGGTGTTGAAGCTGGTGACGAAGATCAGTCCGGCGAGGGCGAAGACGGCAAGGGTGAGCACCCGGACGGGGCGCCACCTCGCGGTGCGGCCCGGCCCATCGGGAGTGCCGGCGGAATTGCTCAACGTACCCTGATCCCCTTCGGTGCCGCGGAACCACTACGCTAACGGACGCCTGGGGGACGCAGTCGTCCTCCTTCGTCACATCCCGGCGCCAGCCACAGTTCCCTGCGCGGTCACGCAGCGCATCGACAGGAGAGTCCCTCGTGCCGAAGTCACGGATCCGCAAGAAGGCCGACTTCACGCCCCCGCCCGCCAAGGCCACCAACATCAAGCTGACGAACCGCAGCTGGGTGGCGCCCGTGATGTTGGCGCTGTTCGCCATCGGGCTGGTGTGGATCGTCGTCTTCTACGTCACCGACGGCTCCCTTCCGGTCGAGTCGATCCGCAACTGGAACATCGTGGTGGGCTTCGGCTTCATCGCGGCCGGGTTCGGCGTCTCCACGCAGTGGAAGTAGGGGGAGCGACGGCGGGCCTGCAGCCCCGCAGGCCGCTCGTCAAGCTCTCCCCTGAACTTATCCACAGCGTTGTGCACAGCACTGGATAACTTACGAAGATCTGTGGATAACTCGCACGAGGTTGACGCCGGTATGACCGGAATCACCCTCGGCTCTCAGTGACACGCCCCTCGTCTCCCTGGCAAAACACCAGGCCAGAGGCGAGGGGCGGAGTCTTTCCCCATGACGGGGGCAGAATCCGCCCCACGCTGTGGATAACTCTGGGGAAAGCTCACACAGGAGCTCGTCCACAGCCCTGTGCGCTCAGGTGAGCGAGGCCGATCGGGCGAACACGATCCCCAGGTCGATCAGCAGGACGACGCCACAGGCCGCGTACTGCACGAGGTTCCGGCGCGCCCGCGGCGCGTGCACCAGCCCGTACGTCACCAGGACGCCCGCGACCAGACCGCCGACGTGCGCCTCCCAGGAGATCCCCGGGCGGGTGAAGGTCATCAGCAGCGACAGCGCCACGAACAGGACCACCGGGCGCATGTCGTGGCGGCGCCGACGGGCCAGCACGACCCAGGCGCCGATCAGCCCGTAGACGACCCCGGAGGCCCCCAGCGAGGGCTGGTTCGGGGCGGCGACGAGATAGGCGAGCACGGAGCCCGAGAGGCCGGAGAGCAGGCACAGCACGGCGTAGCGGATCCGGCCCAGCTCGGGTTCGACGATCCCGCCGATCACCCACAGGCCGATCACGTTGAAGAGGATGTGCCAGACCTCCTGGTGCAGGACGGTCGAGGTGAGCAGCCGGTACCACTCGCCGTCCGCGACGCCGACCACCTCGCCCAGGAGGGGGTTGTAGGCGTAGCCGATGAGCACCAGCTCGTCGACCAGCCGGTCCCCGAACACCAGGACGGCCAGGTACACCGCGAGGTTGATCCCGATGAGGATCTTGGTGACCAGGCGGTCGTCCGCCGCCACCCGGCCGCCCGCGAGCGTCCGGGGCTGGTTGGCGTCGGGGGCGTGGCCGGTCCCCGACCCGCTGCGCACGCAGTCGGGACACTGGAAGCCGACGGAGGCGGAGATCATGCACCGGGGGCAGATCGGCTTCTCGCAGCGCGTGCAGCGGATGCCGGTCTCGGCCTCCGGATGCCGGTAGCAGCGGGGCAGGCCGGCCTGCGGTGTGCCGGAAGGTCGCGCGTCCATGGGAGGTGCCGTCCCTTCCGCCTCAGCGCTTCTCGATCACCACGGACTCGATGACGACGTCCTGGAGCGGACGCTCGGTGTGCGGGTCGGTCTCGGCGGCCGCGATCGCGTCCACCACCTTGCGGCTCTCGCCCTTCACGACCTCGCCGAAGATGGTGTGCTTGCGGTTCAGCCACGTCGCCGGGGCGACCGTGACGAAGAACTGCGAGCCGTTGGTGCCCGGCCCGGCGTTGGCCATGGCCAGCAGGTACGGCCGGTCGAAGAAGAGCTCCGGGTGGAACTCGTCGGCGAACTCGTAGCCCGGACCGCCGGTGCCGTTCCCCAGCGGGTCGCCGCCCTGGATCATGAAGCCCTTGATCACCCGGTGGAAGCCGGTGCCGTCGTAGAGCGGGTCCGAGGAGACCGTGCCGGTGGCGGGGTGCGTCCACTCGCGCTCGCCCGAGGCGAGCTCGACGAAGTTCCGGACCGTCTTGGGGGCGTGGAACGGCATCAGCCGGACCTCGATGTCTCCCAGGCTCGTCTTGAGGATCGCGTACAGCTGCTCGGCCACGGTCGCCTTCCGTCCACGTCGTGTCGCGTGACGTCGCGTGAGGTCACGTCTGTCTCTGGCGAGTCCGATCCTCGCATGCCCGGGTGGCCCGCCCACCACGTCCCGGTCACCCGCCCACCATGCCCCGGATGCCCGCCCCGCATGCCGGACCTCGTCTTGGGGGGCATGATTCCGAAAAGGATGGAAAGGTGAAAAACCGAACACCGCCACCCGACGAGGAGGATCCCGTGACCCGCATGGACAGCGTGCGCTCCGCTACAGATTCGGCGAAGGAGAGCGTCCTGCACGCCGCGGAAGTGGTGGCGCCGTACGCCGGCACGGCCAAGGACCAGGCCGCGCAGTACGCGCACGAGGCGCGGGTGATCATCGCGCCGAAGGTCGCGAAGGCGGCTCGACAGGCCCGGACGCAGGCCCGTGCGCAGTACGACTCGTATGTCGCACCGCATGTTCCGCCGCGGGTCGACGCGGCCGCACACCGTGCGGCGGTCAAGACCCGCTGGGCCGCCCGTCAGGCGGCCGACTACACCGTTCCGCGTGTCGAGCACGCGGTCGCCGCGACCGGTCCTGTCCTGGACGAGGCCGGGGCGCGTTCGCTCGCCGCCTGGGCCGCGCTGCGCGGTCAGGTGACGCCGGAGGAGATCAGGAAGATCGCGAAGAAGCACGAGCGTCGGGCCAGGGCCGGACGCGCCGCCAAGGGACTTCTCGTCCTCGGCGTCCTGCTGGGCGGCGCCTTCGCCGCCTGGAAGTGGTGGGACAAGCAGGCCAATCCCGACTGGCTGGTCGAGCCGCCCGCTCCCACCGAGGTGGACGAGGAGACCGTGCTGACGTCCGTCGACGGCAGTGGGAGTTCCCTCGACCCTGAGGTGGAGGCCAAGCAGACCGAAGCCGAGGCCGAGGCTGAGGCCGAAGCCGACGCCGAGGCCGCCGAACGCGACAAGCGCCGCTGACCGACCGGGGTCCTGCCGGGTGGAACGGATTCCGCTGGGTGGTTCTGGTCCTGCTGAGGGTTCCTGTCCCGCTCTGTGGGCCGGTTTCCGGGCCGGGTGGCCGTTGCCACCGGGATCCACCGGGTTCCGCCGTGTCCCGCGGGTGCGAGGTGATGCGCCTGTTCACCGCTCATGGGCGTGCGCCTGCGGATACGGGTGCGGGGAGTACGCGAGTCGTCTCCCCGCGCCCTAGGCCGCCGACGCGGCGAGCGCGAGCTCGGTCAGCGCGGCCGGGTCGCTCTCGGCGACGGCGGCCGACGAGGAGCGCCGGCGGGCGGCGGGCGACGAACCGTGGGCCTCGGCGGCGATGCGCTGCTTGAGGGTGGGCGGCAGCGAGCGGTCGCCGGCGAGCGGCCAGCGGTGGGCCCGCTGTGCCGGTACGGAGGCCGCACCGCGCTCACCCGCGACGGTGGGGACCGGGGCGGCGGCGGTGCCGGCCGGCTCCTCGGGCTGCTGCACGGCGGGCTGCTGGGCCGCGGCGGCGGTGCTCGCCAGGCCGACGGAGGCGAGCAGGGCGAAGAGGACGGAGATGAAGGCGGTCCAGAACTGCTTGACCTTGGCGGTGGCCATGACCCCTCACTTTCGTGACGTTCTCGGATGGTTCATTTCGGATTGCGCGCTTTTCGTACCTTCCTCATGATGGGGATGCGCATCCGAGATCCGGGGACCGACGCCACCGCCGCGCAGTTCTTCCGATGAACACCACCCGTACGGATCAAAAGCACAGGCCACGCCCCTCGTGCGGGGCGTGGCCTGTCGGGTTCTTCGGGGTTCTGCGGGTCCTTCGGGTTGCGGGAACCGCTCAGAGCTGGGCGAGCTGCCGCTTGAGGTACCGGCTGAGCGGCTTCTCGACGAGCTTGTTGACCAGGTAGGACAGCACCAGCATGCCGGCGACGACCAGACCGAGCAGCGCCCACGGGGACATGACCTCGCGCGGCGCGAGGTAGGTGAAGATCTCCCAGCCGATGTACTGGTGCAGCAGGTACAGCGGGTACGTCAGGGAGCCCGCGACGGGCAGCCACTTCCACTGGATGCCCGAGAGCTTGCCGGTGGCGATGAGGGTCATGACCCCGAAGAACGAGGCGACCAGGGCGATCACGGGCCACGCCGGGCCGGGGCCGAGCCAGGTGAGGCTCTTCCACTCGTCGATGGTGTGGGCGAGCGACGCGCAGAAGGAGAAGCCGACGACCCCGAAGAGCATCGCGTTCGGCCGGAACCGGTACATCAGGTAGAACGCCATGCCGGCGATGAAGAACCAGCTGTACTCGGGGATGAGCAGCATCCGCAGCGGGCCGGGCTCGGTCCGGTAGACCAGGATCGTGGCGGCGCCCCAGACGCAGCAGAACAGCAGCACGCGCTTGTAGGTGAGGCCGAACCAGGCGACCAGCGCGAAGAGCAGGTAGAAGCGGAGCTCGGTGAAGAGCGTCCAGTAGACCGTGTCGACGCTCGGCACCTTGAGCGGCTGCTGGAGCATCGTCAGATTGGTGAGGATGTCGTTCCAGGGGAGGTGCTCACGCCCTCCGGGAATCACGGCGACGGTGACGCTCGTGGCGATGATCCCGAACCAGTACGCCGGGTACAGCCGGATCACCCGGGAGACGAAGAACGCCTTCACCGGACGGTCCCAGGCGCTCATGCAGACGACGAAGCCGCTGATGATGAAGAAGAGCTCGACGCCGAGATAGAAGTACTGCGAGACACGGAACGTGTCGGGGAATATCTCCTTGACCGGAGTCGTCCAGCCCCCGCCGCGAGCCGTGAAGTGGTAGATGACCACCATGAGCGCCGCACCCAGCCGGAGGCCGTCCAGCGCGTGGACACGTCCCGGGCGCCGGGACCCGAGATCCGGGGCGAGTCGGGTCTCGGTCCGTATTCGGTCCGCGGGCAGCACGGACGGCTGCATCTGGTTCAACACTCGAAAGATCCCCACCTCGGTCTGCGGCGCGAGTCCGCCCCTGGGTCACATGGGGTGTCGGCTCGGCGGAGAGAGCATAAGTGGCTCACAGGCTCCTTACAACTTTCGATTTGCGTGATGCGCCACTCGTCGAGTAACGGGCGCAACGCGAAACAGCCCTCCCGCTCCGCGTTTCCGCAGTGCAGGAGGGCTGTTCGAGGAGTGGAGCCTAGGGGAGTCGAACCCCTGACATCTGCCATGCAAAGACAGCGCTCTACCAACTGAGCTAAGGCCCCGGAACGAGGACAGCGTACCCGCTCACCCCCCATGCCCGGCAAAAGGATTGGGTCTCCCGGTGGAAGACCACTCTCCGTAAGATGCTGACCGAGGTTCGCAGTGGCGAACCGCAGGGATGGGGAGAAGTGATGGACACAGCGCAGCAGGAAGCCACGGCCAGAGCCAGAGAGCTTCAGCGCAGTTGGTACGGGGAGCCGCTGGGGGCGCTCTTCCGCCGGCTGATCGACGACCTGGGCCTCAACCAGGCCCGGCTCGCGGCCGTGCTCGGGCTCTCCGCGCCCATGCTGTCCCAGCTGATGAGCGGCCAGCGGGCCAAGATCGGCAACCCCGCGGTCGTCCAGCGTGTCCAGGCCCTCCAGGAGCTCGCCGTCCAGGTCGCCGACGGCAGCGTCAGCGCGGCCGAGGCCGCCGACCGCATGGACGAGGTCAAGAAGTCACAGGGCGGCTCCGTCCTCACCGGCACGACCCAGGCCACCGCCGGCTCGGGGGCGCCGACGGTGCGCCGGGTCGTCCGTGAGATCCAGTCGCTGCTGCGCTCCGTAGCCGCCGCGGGCGACATCATCGACGCGGCCGACTCCCTCGCCGCCGCCCACCCTGAACTGGCAGAGTTCCTCCGGGTGTACGGCGCCGGGCGGACCGGGGACGCGGTCGCGCACTACGAGTCGCACCAGAACTGACGCGGGCCCGGGCGACCGGGCCGGCACCGCCGAGAGACGACGCACGGGGAGCGGGCGCAGCGCGATGGGTGAGGTCTTCGCTGGTCGGTACGAGCTGGTCGACCCGATCGGGCGCGGTGGCGCGGGCGCGGTGTGGCGGGCCTGGGACCACCGGCGCGGCCGCTACGTGGCGGCCAAGGTGCTCCTCCAGAGCGACGCGCACACGCTGCTGCGCTTCGTCCGCGAGCAGGCGCTCCGGATCGACCACCCGCACGTCCTCGCCCCGGCCAGCTGGGCCGCCGACGACGACAAGGTCCTCTTCACCATGGACCTGGTGTCCGGCGGCTCCCTGGCGCACGTCGTGGGCGACCACGGTCCGCTGCCGCCCCGGTTCGTCTGCGTGCTGCTCGACCAGCTGCTCTCGGGGCTGGCCACCGTGCACGCGGAGGGGGTCGTGCACCGGGACATCAAGCCCGCCAACATCCTTCTGGAGGTGACCGGGACGGGACGCCCGCACCTGCGGCTGTCCGACTTCGGCATCTCCATGCGCAAGGGCGAACCCCGGCTCACCGAGGCCGACTACGTCGTCGGGACGCCCGGATACTTCGCTCCCGAGCAACTCCTCGGATCCGAGCCCGACTTCACCGCCGACCTCTTCGCCGTCGGCCTGGTCGCGCTCTATCTGCTCCAGGGCCGCAGGCCGGACTCCCAGGCCCTGGTCGAGCACTTCCTCGCCCATGGCACCCCCGGGGCCCCCGAGGGCCTTCCCGAGCCGCTCTGGCAGGTGCTCGCGGGGCTGCTCCAGCCCGATCCCCAGGCCCGCTTCCGGACGGCCACCGGCGCGCGCAAGGCGCTGAGCGCGGCCGTGGAGATGCTGCCGGAGCCGCTCCCCGGCGAGCGCCGGGTCGAGATCCGCGACCAGCTCGGTCCGCTGCCCTCCGGCTTCGGCCCCGAGGGCCCGGCCGCGCCCGCCGCCCCGGCGGACGCCGATCCCCGCGTCGCCGCGCCCGTCACCGTGCGAGAGGCCGTACCGGCGCCCGCGTCCGTACCCCTCCCCGTGCCGCCCGCGCACCTGCCCGCGCCCCCGCAGGCACAGCCCTATCAGCAGCCGGGCCACCAGCCGTATCCCCAGCCCCAGCAGGCGCGTCCCGCGCAGGGCCTGCACGGTGCCTCCGAGACGGGCAGTTTCCACCTGCCCCCGCCGGTCCCCCATCCGTCCCCCTCCTTCGACCGGGCCCCCACGTCCGCGGGGCCGTACGGACACCC
The DNA here is from genome assembly GCF_055584185.1 of Streptomyces sp. NPDC104202. Classification (NCBI taxonomy): domain Bacteria; kingdom Bacillati; phylum Actinomycetota; class Actinomycetes; order Kitasatosporales; family Streptomycetaceae; genus Streptomyces; species Streptomyces sp. NPDC104202. The sequence continues at coordinate 192,736 of NZ_JBVJMN010000005.1, forward strand.
CCCTGCTCATCCGTACACCGCTCGCCCCGATCAGGTTCCCGGTCACCCCGCGGGACCCGCTCCCCTCGCCCCCGCACGCCGGCCGGGACCGCCCCCGAAGGTCGCTGTCCCGGTGCTGCTGCTCGCGCTGGTCTGCTTCGCCGTCGGCTTCTGGGCGCTCTCCCGGACCTGAGCCGCGGAGGACGCCAGGGGCCCGCCGGGGAGCCGAGGAAGCCCCGGACCCCCTAGGACGCCTGACGCCGCGCCAGCAGGGTCCAGGCGCCCAGCCCGAGCAGGAGCAGGGTCCCGCTGCCGATCCCGGCCGCCGCGACGATCCGCATCGAGTCGCCCCGGCCGGCGGCCGACGCCCCGCTGGCGCCGCTCGCGGCCGCGTCCCGGTCGTCGGCGGTCACCGCGAAGGGTCCGGGGTCGCCGTCGTAGCCGGGGCCGTCCTTCCGGGCACCCATGAGGTTCACCCGCAGCGTCAGCGGCACCGGCTCGTCCCCGTACTCGCGGGCGACCGCCGGGCTCAGCGTGGCGGACAGGTAGTACCAGCCGGCGAAGCGCATGCCACTGGTGGATTCGTCGTACGTGGTGCGGTTCTCGTGGGCGACCGGCCGCTGGGGCCCCAGGGCGACCGTCGCGGGCTTGCCGTCGTAGCTCCCGGTGTTCTGGTCGACGTGCCCGAGCGCCGGGTTCTCCAGGGACAGCACCAGGGCGTTGCCGACGTACGCGTCGGCGGCGGCGCTGCTGCCGAGTTCGGCGGTGGCGTAGAGCTGCTGTCCCCAGTCGACGGGCACCCGGTAGAAGAGCGTCTGGCCGGGCCGGATGTCGGAGCGCCACTCGCCCTGCGTGAGCGAGGTGGCGTCGTGGACGCCGGAGCCGCCCCGGCGCGGCTGGGGGCCGCCCGTCGGCGGCGCGGGCGTGGCGGAGGGCCAGCTCTCGGGGAGCTTGGTCGGCCCGGCCTTCCGGAGGGGCGGCTCGGACAGGTGGCGGATCTCCAGCTCCCAGTCGTCCGGGGAGGAGGTCGGCTTGGACTCCCGCTCCACGAGGACGTAGAAGGCGCCCGCGCCTCGGCAGGTGGAGCTGTCCGCGTCGACGATCCGGCGGGCGTAGGCGGCCAGCGGGCGGGGGTAGGCGGCCGAGGAGAAGGACACCTGCTGGTAGCCGCACTCGGTGCCGTTGCCGTCCTGCATGCTCACCCGGACGCCGTCGCCGTACTCGACCGTGCCGCCGTGCTTCGGGACGGCGACGACGGAGACGTACGCGTTCTGCCGGTCGTCCAGGTCGACCCGGTAGTAGACCTTGGCGTTCTTCTTCAGGGTGCCGCGGTAGGTCCGGCCGGCCTCCAGCGCGGCCGCGTCCGAGCTGGACACGGCTCCGTCGACCCGCTGGGCGGCGCCGTCGAAGGTGTAGGGCGGCAGCGGGGCCGCCTCGGCCGCCCGCGCCTGACCGGGCAGTGCGGCGACGGCGCCCACCGCGGCGGCCGCCGCGATCAGGGCCCCCGCCCTCCGGCCGATGCCGGCCTGCGTCTTCACGCGAGCTCCTCCACTTCACGTAAGCAAGGGGTCGATTTGCCCAGGCAAAGCAAAGCCCCGGCCCGCTCACGCGCGGCCGGGGCTTCACCCTCTGACGGTCTTCGTCTCACACACCCGAACCTGCGGGCACGGAGTCGGTCGCCTCCGTCCACAGATCCTGCTCGGCGCGATCCGCCTGGATCTGGCGGTACACGAGGAGCCCGCCGATGGCGGCCAGTGCGACCAGGAGAAGCTTCTTCACCGCGCGACCTCGTCTTTCGTTGACGTAGGAGACTTCTGACGCCCACTCTACACATCGACCGATACCGATCGGTGACCTGTGCGAGCTTCAAACCTCCGACGAGCCCCGGATCCGCCCGGACAGACAGAATCGACCCGGACGGAGGAACCGTCCGGGTCGATCGTTCTGTGGGGCTAACAGGATTTGAACCTGTGGCCTCATCCTTATCAGGGATGCGCTCTAACCAACTGAGCTATAGCCCCGCCGCGCTCTGCGGTGTGTGTCCCGCGCGCTGACTCCTGAAGATTAGCGCACGTGGGGGCCAGTCCCAAAATCCGTATCCCCGGACGGCCCCCGGGCGCCTACTCGTCCTCGGCCAGCGTCAGCTCGACACCGCCCACGAAGCCGGCCGACAGGTTGTAGATGAACGCGCCCAGCGTCGCCAGGGCGGTCATCAGGACCACGTCGATCACGGCGATCACCGAGGTGAACATCAGAACCCGCGGCAGCGACAGGAAGGACTGCAGGTCGAAGCCGTTGGACTCGTTGGAGCCCGTGGCCTCGCTGATCGTGCCGCCGACGGTCGAGAAGACGCCCATGGCGTCCATGACCATCCACAGCACCGCCGCGGCCACGACCGTGCAGATGCCCAGCGCGATGGAGAGCAGGAAGCTCACCTTCATCACCGACCACGGATCGGCCTTCGCCACCCGCAGCCGCGCCTTGCGCGTCCGGGGCGTGGTGCGTGCCCCCGTCCGCGGCCGGCGCACGGCGCCCGTCTGGCCGCCCGCCGTGCCGCCCGACGCCGGAGCGCCGTACGCCTGTGGCGGGTGGTAGGGACCGGCCGGCGCCTGCGCTCCCGCGCGTTCGCCGGGCAGCGGCCCGTTGTACGTCTCGTACGACGAGGGCTGCTGCCCCCGAGTGTCCGTCACCGCAACCCCCTGGGAGTCCGTGGCGGGGCCACGGGCGCCGTTCGCTCCAGCACCAGCAGAAGCTCCGGCGGCCGCCGATCCGGCGCCCGTGGCTCCACTCACGCTCTTACTCCTCGTGCTCCCCGGCCGAGGGCTCCGTGCCCTCGACTGCCTCGGTCTCGGCCGCTGCGGCCTCGACCGCCGTGACCTCGGCCGCCTCTTCGGCGCCCTCGGCATCGTCGGCGTTCTCGACGAATTCGTCGTCGCTGCCGGCCTCGGCGTTCCGTGCGATGCCGACGACGGCATCGCGCTTGCCCAGGTTGATCAGCTGGACGCCCATGGTGTCACGGCCGGTCTCCCTGACTTCGTTGACTCGCGTACGAATCACACCGCCGGACAGCGTGATGGCGAGGATCTCGTCCGTCTCCTCGACCACCAGCGCGCCCACGAGCGAGCCGCGGTCCTCCACGATCTTGGCGGCCTTGATGCCGAGGCCGCCACGGCCCTGGACGCGGTACTCGTCGACGGGGGTGCGCTTCGCGTACCCGCCGTCGGTCGCGGTGAAGACGAAAGTACCCGGCCGGACGACATTCATCGAGAGCAGCTCGTCGTCCTCGCGGAAACTCATCCCCTTGACGCCCGACGTGGCACGTCCCATCGGACGCAGCGCGTCGTCCGTGGCGGTGAAGCGGATCGACTGCGCCTTCTTGCTGACCAGCAGCAGATCGTCCTCGGCGGAGACCAGCTCGGCGCCGATCAGCTCGTCGTCGGTGCCGTCCTCCCGCTCGCGCAGGTTGATGGCGATGACGCCGCCCGAGCGGGGCGAGTCGTAGTCCTTCAGCACCGTCTTCTTCACCAGACCGGCCTTGGTGGCGAGCACCAGGTACGGCGCGGCGTCGTAGTCGCGGATCGCCAGGATCTGCGCGATCTGCTCGTCCGGCTGGAAGGCCAGCAGGTTGGCCACGTGCTGGCCGCGCGCGTCCCGGCCGGCGTCCGGCAGCTCGTACGCCTTGGCCCGGTAGACCCGGCCCTTGTTGGTGAAGAAGAGCAGCCAGTGGTGCGTGGTGGAGACGAAGAAGTGGTCGACGATGTCGTCCTGCTTCAGCTTCGTGCCGCGCACGCCCTTGCCGCCGCGCTTCTGCGAGCGGTAGTCCTCGGTCTTCGTCCGCTTCACGTAGCCACCGCGCGAGATGGTGACGACGATGTCCTCCTCGGCGATCAGGTCCTCGATGGACATGTCACCGTCGAAGGGCACGAGCTTGGAGCGGCGGTCGTCGCCGAACCGCTCGACGAGGGCGGCGAGCTCCTCGCTGACGATCGACCGCTGGCGCTCCGGAGAGGCCAGGATGGCGTTGTACTCGTCGATCTTGGCCTGGAGCTCGTCGTGCTCGGCGACGATCTTCTGGCGCTCCAGGGCGGCAAGCCGGCGGAGCTGCATCTCCAGGATCGCGTTGGCCTGGATCTCGTCGATCTGCAGCAGGTCCATCAGGCCGCCGCGGGCGACCTCGACGGTGTCGCTGCGCCGGATGAGCGCGATGACCTCGTCGATGGCGTCCAGGGCCTTGAGGAGGCCGCGCAGGATGTGGGCGCGCTCCTCGGCCTTGCGCAGCCGGAACTTCGTCCGGCGGACGATGACCTCGATCTGGTGCGTCACCCAGTGGCGGATGAACGCGTCGAGCGAGAGGGTGCGCGGCACGCCGTCGACGAGCGCCAGCATGTTCGCGCCGAAGTTCGTCTGCAGGTCGGTGTGCTTGTACAGGTTGTTCAGGACGACCTTGGCGACGGCGTCGCGCTTGAGCACGATGACCAGGCGCTGGCCGGTCCGGGACGAGGTCTCGTCGCGGACGTCGGCGATGCCGCCGACCTTGCCGTCCTTCACCAGGTCGGCGATCTTCTGCGCGAGGTTGTCCGGGTTGGTCTGGTACGGCAGTTCCGTGACCACCAGGCACTGGCGGTTGTGGATCTCCTCGACCTCGACGACCGCGCGCATCGTGATCGAGCCGCGGCCGGTCCGGTACGCCTCCTCGATGCCCTTGCGGCCGACGACGAGCGCGCCGGTCGGGAAGTCCGGTCCCTTGATCCGCTCGATCAGCGCGTCGAGGAGCTCCTCGTGGCTGGCGTCGGGGTGCTCCAGCGCCCACTGGGCGCCGGCCGCGACCTCGCGCAGGTTGTGCGGCGGGATGTTGGTCGCCATGCCGACCGCGATGCCGGCGCTGCCGTTGATCAGCAGGTTCGGGAAGCGGGACGGCAGGACCGTCGGCTCCTGGTTGCGGCCGTCGTAGTTGTCCTGGAAGTCGACGGTCTCCTCGTCGATGTCCCGGAGCATCTCCATCGACAGCGTCATCAGCTTGCACTCGGTGTACCGCATGGCGGCGGCCGGGTCGTTGCCCGGGGAGCCGAAGTTGCCGTTGGAGTCGACGAGCGGCATGCGCATCGACCAGGGCTGGGCGAGGCGGACGAGCGCGTCGTAGATCGAGGAGTCGCCGTGCGGGTGGTACGTGCCCATGACGTCGCCGACGACGCGGGCGCACTTGTAGAAGCCCTTCTCGGGCCGGTAGCCGCCGTCGTACATCGCGTACAGCACGCGGCGGTGGACGGGCTTGAGGCCGTCCCGGACGTCGGGCAGCGCGCGGGACACGATGACGGACATCGCGTAGTCGAGGTAGGACCGCTGCATCTCGGTCTCGAGCCCGACGGGCTCGATCCGCAGCGCGGGCTCCTGCTCTTCGGTGGTGCCAGGGGTGTTTTCGTCGGCCATTGCTGGTCGTCAGTCCTTTCGTACGGTCAGCTGAGACCGACTCAGATGTCGAGGAAGCGAACGTCCTTGGCGTTGCGCTGGATGAACGAGCGCCGTGCCTCGACGTCCTCGCCCATCAGCACCGAGAACAGGTCGTCGGCCTGGGCCGCGTCGTCCAGGGTGACCTGGCCGAGCACGCGGTGCTCGACGTCCATGGTGGTGACGCGCAGCTCCTCGGCGTTCATCTCGCCGAGACCCTTGAAGCGCTGGATCGAGTCTTCCTTGATCCGCTTGCCGTTCTGCTTGCCCAGCTCGACGAGCGCGTCGCGCTCCCGGTCCGAGTACGCGTACTCGAAGTCGTCCCGGCCCCACTTGATCTTGTAGAGCGGCGGACGCGAGAGGTAGACGTGACCGGCCTCGACCAGCGGGCGCATGAAGCGGAAGAGGAAGGTCAGCAGCAGGGTGTTGATGTGCTGGCCGTCGACGTCGGCGTCCGCCATCAGGATGATCTTGTGATAGCGGAGCTTCTCGATGTCGAAGTCCTCGTGCACACCGGTGCCGAAGGCGGAGATCAGCGCCTGGACCTCGGTGTTCTGCAGGATCTTGTCGACGCGGGCCTTCTCGACGTTCAGGATCTTGCCGCGGATCGGCAGGATGGCCTGGTACATCGGGTTGCGGCCGGACTTGGCCGAGCCGCCGGCGGAGTCGCCCTCGACGATGAAGATCTCGCACTTGGACGGGTCGTTCGACTGGCAGTCCGACAGCTTGCCCGGCAGCGACGCCGACTCCAGGAGGCCCTTGCGGCGGGTCAGGTCGCGCGCCTTGCGCGCGGCCACGCGCGCGGTGGCGGCCTGGATCGACTTGCGGATGATGTCCGCGGCCTCGTTCGGGTTGCGGTCCAGCCAGTCGTTGAGGTGCTCGTAGACCGCCCTCTGGACGAAGGTCTTGACCTCGGTGTTGCCCAGCTTGGTCTTGGTCTGGCCCTCGAACTGCGGCTCGCTCAGCTTGACCGAGATGATCGCCGTCAGACCCTCGCGGATGTCGTCACCCGTGAGGTTGTCGTCCTTCTCGCGGAGCAGCTTCTTGTCGCGCGCGTACTTGTTGATCAGCGAGGTCAGCGCCGCACGGAAGCCCTCCTCGTGCGTGCCGCCCTCGTGGGTGTGGATGATGTTGGCGAAGGAGTACACGCCCTCGCTGTAGCCGCTGTTCCACTGCATCGCGACCTCGAGGGACAGGGACTTCTCCTTGTCCTCCGCCTCCAGATCGATGACGGTGGGGTGGATCAGTTCGCCCTTGCGCGAGTTGAGGTACTTCACGAAGTCGACGATGCCGCCCTCGTAGTGGTACCTGACCGTGCGCGCGGCCGGCTCGGCGGTCGCCTCGGCGTCCGGGTCGTCGGCGCCGACGGTCGCCTTCGCGGACTCGCGCTCGTCGGTGAGCGTGATCGTGAGGCCCTTGTTGAGGAAGGCCATCTCCTGGAAACGGCGCGAGAGCGTCTCGAAGGAGTACTCGGTCGTCTCGAAGATGTCCGGGTCGGCCCAGAAGGTCACCGACGTGCCGGTCTCGTCGGTCGCCTCGTGCTGGGCGAGCGGGGCCGTCGGGGCGCCCATCTTGTAGTCCTGCGTCCAGCGGTGGCCGTCCGTCTTGATCTCGACGGAGACCTTGGTGGACAGGGCGTTGACCACGGACACGCCGACACCGTGCAGACCGCCGGAGACGGCGTAGCCGCCGCCGCCGAACTTGCCGCCCGCGTGCAGCACCGTGAGCACGACCTCGACGGCCGGCTTGCCCTCGGAGGCCACGATGCCCACCGGGATGCCACGGCCGTTGTCGACGACGCGCACGGCGCCGTCGGGCAGGATCGTCACGTCGATGGTGTCGGCATGGCCGGCCAGGGCTTCGTCGACCGAGTTGTCGACGACCTCCTGCACCATGTGGTGCAGACCGCGCTCACCGGTCGAGCCGATGTACATGCCAGGGCGCTTGCGCACGGCATCCAGGCCCTCGAGTACCTGGATGTTGCTGGCGGTGTACTGGTTGTTCTCGTTGGGGTCGCCGGAATCGGCCACGAAGCGCCCTTTCTGGCACAGCACAGGCCGTTCTCCGGGCATACGGGAGCGGCTGCGTCGTTCGACATGTTCCGCAGGGTGGCGGGATTGTCTCCCAGTCTACCGGTAGCGCCGACACTCATGGGGGTTTGCCGGTACCTGAGTCCGCATGTGCCGCCCTGCGCGGCACCGAGACGACTCCCCATATCCAGACAGGGGCTCCAGAGGCCCCAGACGGCCACCTAGCGCTTCGGCCGGTGACCCGTTGTGGGCATGCGTCCCGCGGCGTGCGGAGGCACCCCCGACGGAGGCGGGGGAGAGGGGCCGGAGAGGGCGCGGAAAGGGGGCCGCCGCGGCGCACGGGGGCACGGCGGAGGCCGCGGGGGGCCGTGTCAGGAAGCGTCGGCGCCGCCGCGGGGGAGGCGTCCGCAGCGGCGGGGCCGTCGAGGGGGGAGGCGCTCCGCCGGCGGCGGGGCCGACGGCGGGGACTCGTTCCGCCCGCAGCGGGGCCGCCGCGGGAAGGGCCCGCCGCGCGCCCGGCCGCGTCCTAGCCGTAGGTGTCGCCGGGCCCGACGCTTCCGGGGGCCCGGAGGGGCCCGTAGCCGCGCCGTGGGGCCCCGGGACCCAGGACCTTGATCATCCGGACCGTCCCGTGCCCCAGGTCCTCGTTGAGCCGGGCCACGAGCCGGGGCGCCAGCAGCCGCAGCTGCGTCGCCCAGGCCGTCGAGTCGCACTGGACGGTCAGCACGCGCGCGTCCGGCTCGTCGTCGAACTTCAGCGGGACGCAGTGCTTGGCCAGGTCCTCGCCGACGATCTGCGGCCAGCGGCCCATGACTCCGCCGACCGCCGCGGGCGTCTCCCAGCCGCGCTCGGTGATCAGCCGGTTGATCGCCGCACCGAGCGCCATGGGGTCGCGCCCGTCGGCGCGCGCGCCGGAGCGCAGGCCGCCGCCGCGCCGGGCCTGCTTCTTCTGCTGGGCGGCCGCGCCCCGGGCCTTCGCCTGTTCCTTGGCCGCGCGCAGGGCGACGCGGGCGAGGTCGACGCCGGAGTGCTCGGGCACCTTGGGGGTCTCGGCCGCGCGGGCCGGGTCCTGGCTTCCCCTTCCGGGGAAGGGCTGCTCGCTCATACCCGCTCCACCGTCCCTCCGGAGACCGCGTACCGCGTGCCGGCGAGGACGCCGGGCACGTCGTCGTCGACGGCCGCCGTCACGAGCACCTGCTCGCCGCCGGCCACCAGCTCCGCGAGCCGCTCGCGCCGCCGGGCGTCCAGCTCGGCGAAGACGTCGTCGAGGACGAGCACCGGCTCGTTGCCCTCGGAGCGGAGCAGGTCGTACGAGGCCAGCCGCAGCGCCAGCGCGTACGACCAGGACTCGCCGTGGCTGGCGTAACCCTTCGCCGGGAGGTCGCCGAGCTTGAGGAGCAGTTCGTCACGGTGCGGGCCGACGAGCGTGACGCCCCGCTCGACCTCCTGCTTGCGGACCTCGGCGAGGGCGGCGAGCAGCTGCCCGTACAGCTCCTCGCGGCTCTGCCCGGCGCCCGGCGCGGAGGGGCGGTACTCCAGCAGAATCGGTCCGCCGCCGGGCGCCAGCTGCTCGTACGCCTTGTCCGCGAGCGGCTGGAGGGTGTGGATGAGGTCCAGCCGCTGGGCGAGCAGCTCCGCGCCGGCCCGGGCCAGGTGCTGGTCCCAGACGTCGAGGGTGGACAGGTCCATGCCGCGGCCGCCGTGCCGGCGGGCCATCGCCGCCGACTTGAGGAGCGTGTTGCGCTGCTTGAGGACCCGCTCGTAGTCGGAGCGGACGCCCGCCATGCGCGGCGTGCGCGCCGTGATCAGCTCGTCGAGGAAGCGCCGGCGCTCGCCGGGGTCGCCCTTCACCAGGGCGAGGTCCTCCGGGGCGAACAGCACGGTGCGGACGATCCCCAGCACGTCACGCGGCCTGACCTGGGAGGACCTGTTGATACGGGCGCGGTTGGCCCGGCCGGGGTTGAGCTCCAGCTCGACCAGCTGGGAGCGCTCGCCCTGGGTGACGGCGGCGCGGATGACCGCGCGCTCCGCTCCCATCCTGACGAGCGGGGCGTCGGAGGCGACGCGGTGGCTGCCGAGGGTCGCCAGATAGCCGACGGCCTCGACCAGGTTGGTCTTGCCCTGGCCGTTGGCGCCCACGAAAGCCGTGACGCCCGGGTCGAGCGGGACCTCGACCCGGGCGTAGGAGCGGAAGTCGGCCAGCGAGAGATGCGTGACGTGCATGGTTGGGCGCCGACCTTCTTCCCCCGGCGGCTGTGCACCGCGGGGTGCACAGCCTGTGGATTACTTCTTCGTCTCGACCGCGTGGCCGCCGAACTGGTTGCGCAGCGCGGCGATCATCTTCATCTGCGGGGAGTCGTCCTGGCGCGAGGCGAACCGCGCGAACAGCGAGGCGGTGATCGCCGGCAGCGGGACGGCGTTGTCGATGGCGGCCTCGACCGTCCACCGGCCCTCGCCGGAGTCCGACGCGTAGCCGCGCAGCTTGTCCAGGTGCTCGTCCTCGTCCAGCGCGTTCACCGCGAGGTCCAGCAGCCAGGAACGGATGACCGTGCCCTCCTGCCAGGAGCGGAAGACCTCGCGCACGTCGGTGACGGAGTCGACCTTCTCCAGGAGCTCCCAGCCCTCGGCGTAGGCCTGCATCATCGCGTACTCGATGCCGTTGTGGACCATCTTCGCGAAGTGGCCGGCGCCGACCTTGCCCGCGTGGACCGAGCCGAACTCGCCCTCGGGCTTGAGCGCGTCGAAGATCGGCTGGACCCTCGCCACGTCCTCGGCGGAGCCGCCGTACATCAGCGCGTAGCCGTTCTCCAGGCCCCAGACGCCGCCGGAGACGCCGCAGTCGACGAACCCGATGCCCTTGGCGGCGAGCTCCTCGGCGTGCTTCTCGTCGTCCGTCCAGCGCGAGTTGCCGCCGTCGACGACGATGTCACCGGGGGAGAGCAGAGCGGCCAGCTCGTCGATGGTGGACTGGGTCGCGGCGCCTGCCGGGACCATGACCCACACGACGCGCGGACCCTTGAGCTTGCCCACAAGCTCTTCGAGGCTGTGGACATCGGCGAGGTCCGGGTTGCGGTCGTATCCGATGACGGTGTGGCCTGCGCGGCGGATGCGCTCGCGCATGTTGCCGCCCATCTTGCCGAGACCGACGAGACCGAGCTCCATCAGAGATTCCTTAAGCGTCGTGTGCGGTTTACCCGGGTCCGAGCCTACGCCCGGACCCGGGTGCACACCTGTGGGGTCAGCCGCTCAGGCGATGCCCCGAGGAACCGGGATCAACCGGACAGCCGCACCGGCATGATCAGGTACTTGTAGGCCTCGTCCGCCTCGGCGTCCAGGGCGGGCTTGCCGCTGAGGAGGGCCGGCTTGGTGGAGGTCGTGAAGGAGAGCTGGGCGACCGGGGAGTCGATGGCGCTGAGGCCGTCGAGCAGGAAGGTCGGGTTGAAGGCGATCGAGATGTCGTCGCCCTCCAGCTGCGCGTCCACGCGCTCCACAGCCTGTGCGTCGTCGCTGGAGCCGGCCTCCAGGATCAGCACGCCCTGCTCGAAGCTCAGCCGGACCGGGGTGTTGCGCTCCGCCACCAGGGCCACGCGCTTGACGGCCTCGACGAAGGGGGCGGTCTCGATCACCGCGACGGAGTTGAACTCCGTCGGGAAGAGCGTCCGGTACTTCGGCAGGTCGCCCTCGAGCAGCCGGGTCGTGGTGCGGCGGCCCGCGCCCTCGAAGCCGATCAGGCCCTCGCCCTGGCCGGAGCCGGAGAGCGCCAGCGTGACCGTGTCGCCGCTCGTGAGCGCCTTGGCGGTGTCCAGGAGGGTCTTCGCGGGCACCAGGGCGACCGCGGAGGCGTCCGGGGACTCCGGCTTCCACAGGAACTCGCGGACCGCGAAGCGGTAGCGGTCGGTGGAGGCCAGGGTGACCGTGTCGCCCTCGATCTCGATGCGCACACCGGTGAGGACGGGCAGCGTGTCGTCACGGCCGGCGGCGATGGCCACCTGCGCGGCGGCGGAGGCGAAGACCTCACCGGGGACGGTGCCGGTCGCGGTGGGCATCTCCGGCAGCGCCGGGTACTCCTCCACAGGCAGGGTGTGGAGGGTGAAGCGGGAGGAGCCGCAGACCACGGTCGCCCGTACACCGTCTGTGGAGATCTCCACCGGACGGTTGGGGAGGGCGCGGCAGATGTCGGCGAGGAGCCGGCCGGAGACGAGGACGGTGCCGTCCTCCTCGACCTCCGCCTCGACGGAGACGCGGGCCGAGACCTCGTAGTCGAAGCTCGAGAAGCTCAGCGCGCCGTCCTCGGCCTTCAGCAGAAGGCCCGCGAGCACGGGCGCCGGCGGACGGGCCGGGAGGCTGCGGGCCACCCAGGCCACCGCCTCCGCGAGTACATCGCGCTCCACCCGGATCTTCACCGGAACCGCCTCCTGCTTGTTGCTGGCTCTTCGTCGACTGCGGGAACCAGTCTGACGTACGCCGCCGACACTCGGTGCTGCTCGGGGTCAAGTCGCGACAAGAGCGCGTCGGAGCTCCGGCGCCGAGTTGTGCACAGGTCCCACTTCGAAGCGGATTCCTAGCTAACTCTAAGTGGGAGTAGTAGTAGGGCCTGTGGAAACCGTGGATAACGTCGTTTCTGCAGGTCAGGCCCAGTTTTTTGTCCACCGACCCTGTGGGTGGACCCCGTGGAAAACCAGGGGTCTCTGTGGACATACGAAAGTTCTGCACACCCCATGCACAGGGCGCGGGGAGTTCTCCCCAGCGCTGTCCCCAGCTTTCCCCACGTTCCCCACAGCCCAAACGTCTCCCTTGGTGTGACCGCTTTCACTCGGCCCGGTGAGCGGGGGTGTTTTGTTGCCGAACAGTGGACAGCGGTGTGGAGAAGCTGTGGGCAACCGACCCGCCCCTGGGGACGGTCGGTGGACAACGGCTGGGGCCTCCTGTGGACGAAAGATTCATCCACAGGCTGTGGAGATCGTTTGCCAACAATTCCACAGGGGCCTGACCTGGGGTGATGATCTGTCAACAGGTTGGCCTGTGGACATGATCCGGATAACTCGACAGTCCCCACCCTGTGGACGAGAGATCATCCCCCAATCTGTGGAGAACCTGCCACCGGAACGGAGTAATCGAACAGCGGACGCTCGTGCCGCCGTCGTTCCCGGCTCGTCCCCCGCTCGTTGCGGGCCCTTCGGCGGTCCTTCGGCGGCCCGTCGTCCGCTCGTTTCCGGCGCCTCCCCCGTCTGTGGCCGGCCCGTTCGGCGCCCCGCCCCGGCCGGGGAAGCCCTTCGGGAGAACGCGGAAGGGCGCCCCGGGAGGTCGTCCCGGGGCGCCCTTCGGAGCCGTGGAGGCCGTCGTGGCGGCCCTGCGTCAGCCGTTCTTGATGCGGTTGGTGAGCTCGGTGACCTGGTTGTAGATGGAGCGCCGCTCCGCCATCAGGGCCCGGATCTTCCGGTCCGCGTGCATCACCGTGGTGTGGTCGCGGCCGCCGAACTGCGCGCCGATCTTCGGCAGCGAGAGGTCCGTGAGCTCCCGGCACAGGTACATGGCGATCTGCCGCGCCGTCACCAGGACCCGGCTGCGCGAGGATCCGCAGAGGTCCTCCACGGTCAGACCGAAGTAGTCGGCCGTGGCCGCCATGATCGCGGGCGCGGTGATCTCCGGCGAGCTGTCCTCGCCACCGGGGATCAGGTCCTTGAGGACGATCTCGGTGAGCCCCAGGTCCACCGGCTGACGGTTGAGGCTCGCGAAGGCCGTCACCCGGATCAGCGCGCCCTCCAGCTCACGGATGTTCCGCGAGATCCGCGACGCGATGAACTCCAGCACCTCCGGCGGGGCGTTGAGCTGCTCCTGCACCGCCTTCTTGCGGAGGATGGCGATGCGGGTCTCCAGCTCCGGCGGCTGCACGTCGGTGGTGAGGCCCCACTCGAAGCGGTTGCGGAGCCGGTCCTCCAGCGTCACCAGCTGCTTGGGCGGCCGGTCCGAGGAGAGCACGATCTGCTTGTTCGCGTTGTGGAGGGTGTTGAAGGTGTGGAAGAACTCCTCCTGCGTCGACTCCTTGCTCGCGAGGAACTGGATGTCGTCGACGAGCAGGATGTCCACGTCGCGGTAGCGCTTGCGGAACGCGTCGCCCTTGCCGTCGCGGATCGAGTTGATGAACTCGTTGGTGAACTCCTCGGAGCTCACGTACCGCACGCGCGTGCCCGGGTAGAGGCTCCGCGCGTAGTGCCCGATCGCGTGCAGCAGGTGGGTCTTGCCGAGGCCCGACTCCCCGTAGATGAAGAGCGGGTTGTACGCCTTGGCCGGCGCCTCGGCCACCGCGACCGCGGCCGCGTGCGCGAAGCGGTTCGAGGAGCCGATGACGAAGGTGTCGAAGAGGTACTTGGGGTTGAGCCGCGCGTGCTGCTCGCCCGGAGCGCCGGCCCCGCCGCCCTGACCGGACGACGCGCCGGGACCGCCGGGGGGCCCGGGCACCGGACCGCCGCCCGGACGCGGGCCGGGACGGGCGCCGTGCCCCTGCGGGTCGGGCAGCTCGGCGCGCTCGGGCCGCTGCTGCGGCTCGTAGCCGCGGGACGGCTCGTCGTAGCGGGGCTGCCGCGACTGGTCCGGGCCCGTGTACGGCGCGCGCTCCTGGTAGCCGCCGAGCCGCGGCTGCTGCCAGGAGAGGTCCTCCTGGGTGCGCGGCCAGGCGCCGGGGTCGGGCCGCTGCTGTCCGTAGTCGGGATAGGCGGGGCGCGCGGTGGGCAGCCCGTCGTCCGGCATCGGCCGGTGGCCGTAGCCGTCGTACTTCTCGTACGGCTCGGGGCGCGCGCGCTCGTCGTAGCGGGGCTGCTGCGGCTGCTGGGCCGGGGGCGCCGGCGGGGTCGGCTCGCCGACGGAGTCGTCGACCGTGATCGCGATCCGGATCGGCCGGCCGCACTCACGGCTGAGGGTCTCGCTGATCAGCGGGGCGAGCCGGCCCTCCAGGACGCGCTTGCCCCACTCGTTCGGCACCGCGAGGAGCGCGGTGTCCGCGACCAGGGCGAGCGGCTGGCAGCGCTCGATCCACTGCTTGTCCTTGGACTCGATCCCCTGCTGGCCCTCGGCGAGGAGATGCTCCAGGACCCGTGGCCACACTGCGGCAAGATCGGCAGGTACGTCAGCCACAGGGCACGCTTTCTCGCAGGTCCCCACGATGGTGTGGTTCTCGGGGACAGTGGGTCGAAGTCCGTGAGGACGGGTCCGGGAGGACAGGAGAGGACAGAAGGGAAAAGATTGTGGAGTCCAACCACGGTAGTCGCGCCGCCTGACGTGGTTCAAGTTGTTGTCCACAGCCTGTGCACAATGGGAGGTGGCGACAGGTCGGTTTGACCGGATGGCGTAGCCGCGCGTACCGTAACCAGGTCGAGTTGTCGATGGCTGCTGCCGCCTGCCTCCGATGGGCGAAGATCACGATCTGTGGTCGCGAAGCGGTGCACTCGAGCGAATACGAGCTACTCGTGGGCGCACGGTGACAGCCAGGCGATGTCCCGCCATCTACGAATCATTTCTGGAGCCCCCGAGTGAGCAAGCGCACCTTCCAGCCGAACAACCGTCGTCGCGCGAAGACCCACGGCTTCCGCCTGCGCATGCGTACCCGCGCCGGCCGCGCCATCCTTGCGAACCGCCGTTCCAAGGGTCGCGCTGAGCTGTCCGCCTGATCTGCTGTAAACAGGTCATGACGTGCTGCCTACCGAGAATCGGCTGAGGCGGCGCGAGGACTTCGCAACCGCGGTACGCCGAGGTCGCCGGGCCGGTCGCCCGCTCCTCGTCGTCCACCTACGCAGCGGTGCAACGGACCCGCACGCGCCTGGGGAGAGCGCTCCCCCGTCGCGTGCGGGTTTCGTCGTGAGCAAGGCCGTAGGCGTTGCGGTGGTCCGCAACAAGGTGAAGCGACGCCTGCGCCATCTCGTCCGCGACCGACTCGCCGAGCTGCCCCCCGGTAGCCTGGTGGTCGTACGGGCGTTGCCCGGAGCCGGTGACGCCGACCACGCACAGCTGGCCCGAGACCTGGACGCCGCTCTTCAGCGGCTGCTGGGAGGGGGCACGCGATGAAGTACCCGCTGCTGGCTCTCATCAAGCTGTACCAGTGGACGATCAGCCCGCTTCTCGGGCCCGTCTGCCGGTACTACCCGTCGTGTTCCCACTATGGATTCACGGCCATCGACCGGCATGGCGCGATCAAGGGCACGGCCCTGACCGCCTGGCGCATCCTGCGGTGCAACCCGTGGTCGCCCGGCGGTGTGGATCACGTTCCTCCGCGTAAGCGCCCCCGCTGGCACGAGATGCTGCGGAACGCGCTGCGCGGCGACAAGGGCGGGTCCCCCGCCGAGACGAGCCCGGCCGCCGAGACCTCGCCCAATGCTCAAGGAGCCTGATTAGTGGACACGATTGCCAGTCTGTTCAGCTTCATCACCTGGCCCGTTTCCTGGGTCATCGTCCAGTTCCACAAGGTGTACGGGGCGATCTTCGGCCCTGACACGGGCTGGGCCTGGGGCCTGTCCATCGTGTCTCTCGTGGTGCTGATCCGCATCTGTCTGATTCCGCTGTTCGTCAAGCAGATCAAGTCGACGCGGAACATGCAGGCGCTCCAGCCGAAGATGAAGGCGATCCAGGAGCGCTACAAGAGCGACAAGCAGCGTCAGTCCGAAGAGATGATGAAGCTGTACAAGGAGACGGGTACCAACCCGCTCTCCTCGTGCCTTCCCATCCTGGCGCAGTCGCCCTTCTTCTTCGCGCTGTACCACGTGCTCTCGGCGATCGCCTCGGGCAAGGAGATCGGTGTCATCGACGGCCCGCTGCTCGCCAGCGCCCGTCAGGCCCACATCTTCGGTGCCCCGCTCGCGTCGAAGTTCACCGACTCCGCCGCCGAGGTCGCCGCTCTCGACGCCTCGCTGACCTCGGTCCGCATCGTCACCGCGGTCATGATCGTCATGATGTCGGCCTCGCAGTTCTTCACCCAGCGCCAGCTGATGATGAAGAACGTCGACCTCTCGGTGAAGACGCCGTACATGCAGCAGCAGAAGATGCTCATGTACATCTTCCCGGTGATCTTCGCCGTCATGGGCATCAACTTCCCCGTCGGTGTCCTCGTCTACTGGCTGACCACCAACGTGTGGACCATGGGCCAGCAGATGTACGTGATCAACCAGAACCCGACCCCGGGCAGCAAGGCGCAGGACTCCTACCTCCAGCGCCTGCTGAAGAGCATCACGGAGCACGGTGAGGTCCGCGGCCGCCGCCGCAAGAACGTCGTCAAGGTGGTCGTCGCCAAGGGCAGCGACCGCAACGAGAACGAGCGCCGTTTCTTCGCGGGCCTGTCCAAGGCCGGCTTCGCGGCCCAGGCCGACGGCACCGTGATCAAGGGCGCCACGATCGAGGCCGAGGCCGAGGGCGGTGCCACGGCACGTCGCCAGCAGCCGAAGCGCCAGACCAAGGCCCAGCGCCAGGCATCCGCGCACAAGGACACCGAGGACGTCTCCGGGTCCGCCGCCGAGCCCACGGCTCCCTCGCTCGAGAAGAAGCCCCAGGGTCCGGCCGCGTCCGACGCGAAGACCGACGCGAAGACCGAGGCCAAGGACGACGCCCAGGGCGACAAGCCGGCCCGTCCCAGCCGTGCCAACTCCGGGAACACCCGTCAGGGCAAGTCCGGCCAGGGGCAGCGCAAGGGCCAGCAGCGGCCCAAGCACCCGTCCTCCAAGAAGTAAGCCCTCCACGCACAAGAAGGAGTCCATCCGTGACGGAAGGCACCACCTCCGCCGCCGCCGAGGGTGGCGACACCCTGACCCGCCTGGAGCAGGAGGGTGAGATCGCGGCCGACTACCTCGAGGGTCTGCTCGACATCGCCGACCTCGACGGCGACATCGACATGGACGTCGAGGCGGACCGGGCCGCAGTCTCGATCATCAGCGACTCCAGCAGCCGTGAGCTGCAGAAGCTCGTGGGTCGCGACGGTGAGGTCCTGGAGGCTCTCCAGGAGCTGACGCGCCTGGCCGTGCACCGGGAGACGGGTGACCGCAGCCGACTGATGCTCGACATCGCCGGCTTCCGGGCCAAGAAGCGCTCCGAGCTCGCGGAGCTGGGTGCCAAGGCGGCGAACGAGGTGAAGTCCTCGGGTCAGCCGGTCAAGCTGGACCCGATGACGCCGTTCGAGCGCAAGGTCGTCCACGACGCGATCGCCGCCGCCGGTCTGCGCAGCGAGTCCGAGGGCGAGGAGCCGCAGCGCTTCGTCGTCGTGCTCCCGGCCTGAACCCTCACGTAGTCTCGGCCCCGTCTGTTCGCAGGCGGGGCCGATCTTTGTCAGCCTGATAGTCAGCCACCACAGTGCGCTCGCACGCGAAGCGTGCGGTACGGAAGGACGGTTCCCGTGACGGAGGCAGCGGAGCTCCCCGAGGCGCCGGAGCAGGCGCGGACAGTCTTCGGTGAGTACTTCCCGGAGGCCGTGCGGTACGCGGAGCTCCTCGCGGACGCGGGTGTGAAGCGCGGTCTGATCGGCCCGCGTGAGGTCCCGCGTCTGTGGGAACGCCATCTGCTGAACTGTGCCGTCCTCGCGGAGGCCGTCCCCGAGGGCGTCACGGTCTGCGACGTGGGCTCGGGCGCCGGTCTCCCGGGCATCCCGCTGGCACTGGTCCGTCCCGACCTGAAGATCACGCTCCTGGAGCCGCTCCTTCGCCGGACGAACTTCCTCCAGGAGGTCGTCGAACTGCTCGGTCTCGACCATGTGACCGTGGTCCGCGGTCGCGCCGAGGAGATGCTCGGCAAGATCACGCCCGTGCATGTCGTGACCGCCCGTGCGGTGGCGCCGCTCGACCGGCTGGCCGGCTGGGGCGTCCCCCTGCTGCGCCCGTACGGCGAGATGCTGGCGCTCAAGGGCGACACCGCGGAGGAGGAGATCAACGGTGCCCGCGCCGCGCTCTCCCGGCTCGGTGTGGTGGAGACCTCGGTGCTGCAGGTCGGCGAGGGCATCGTCGATCCCCAGACCACGGTCGTTCGGGTGGAGGTCGGCGAGAGCCCGGGCGGGGTGCGCTTCGCCGCCAAGCGGGCCAAGGCCGCCCGGACGAGCAAGACCCGCCGGCGACGCTGAACGTCGCATACGTACCATTTCGGAGTGTCGAGCGGCCCCGGCCGGGCGGCAGGGGCATGGTGTTTCACGTGAAACGTCGCTCACTGCTGCAGGGGATCATCAGCCGTGGCCGCGCGGCTGCCACGCCCCGGGACCGCAGACCCCGCGTGCAGCCACTCGCGAGGGTTACGGAGTTGTCCACAGAGGTGGATTCACCCACAGAACCACCGGCCTCGCTGGTTCACGACCCCGAAAGCATGGCAGGCTCTGCTCATCGCGAGTCTGAAGCCGAGGAGAGTGAATCCTTGCGGTCCGACGCCAACATCGCGGGACCGATGACCGACCCGGTCCCCGGTCCCCGAACCGAATCGGTGGGGGAGGATGTTTCACGTGAAACACCGCCCCCGATGGACGACACCCCCATTGGTCGTGCTGCCCAGCTGGCAGTAGAGGCCCTGGGTCGTGCCGGTGAGGGGCTTCCCCGACCGGCTCAGACACGCGTGATGGTGGTCGCCAACCAGAAGGGCGGCGTGGGCAAGACGACCACGACCGTCAACCTCGCCGCGTCCCTCGCCCTGCACGGGGCCAGGGTCCTGGTCATCGACCTGGACCCGCAGGGCAACGCCTCCACGGCGCTCGGCATCGACCACCACGCCGAGGTCCCCTCGATCTACGACGTCCTGGTCGACAGCAGGCCGCTCTCCGAAGTGGTGCAGCCCGTCCTGGAGGTCGAGGGCCTCTTCTGTGCCCCGGCCACGATCGATCTCGCGGGTGCGGAGATCGAGCTCGTGTCGCTGGTGGCCCGTGAGAGCCGGCTGCAGCGGGCGATCCAGGCGTACGAGCAGCCGCTCGACTACATCCTGATCGACTGCCCTCCCTCCCTCGGGCTCCTCACGGTGAACGCCATGGTGGCGGGCGCCGAGGTACTGATCCCGATCCAGTGCGAGTACTACGCGCTGGAGGGGCTGGGCCAGCTCCTGCGGAACGTCGACCTGGTGCGCGGCCACCTCAACCCGGGGCTCCACGTCTCGACGATCCTGCTCACCATGTACGACGGCCGGACGAGGCTCGCCTCCCAGGTCGCCGACGAGGTGCGCACCCACTTCAGCGAAGAGGTCCTGCGGACCAGCATTCCGCGGTCCGTCCGCATCTCCGAGGCGCCGAGCTACGGCCAGACGGTCCTCACCTACGATCCGGGCTCCAGTGGCGCCCTCTCGTATCTCGAAGCGGCCCGTGAGATCGCTCTGCGGGGGGCGGCCGTCCACTACGACCCCCAGCACGCCCATGTAGGGCACCAGAACAGCCAGCGCAGCATGTCGGAGGGGATCCAGTGAGCGAGCGACGCAGGGGATTGGGGCGTGGGCTCGGTTCGCTGATCCCCACGGCTCCCCAGGAGCGGCAGGCTCCGGTCGGTGTCGGGGCGGGTGCAACCTCCCCCGGTGCTGCCCCCGTGCTGACGACGGAGCGCGGTGTGGCCGCCGCGAAGCTGGCGACGCTGCCGCAGAGCCCCCAGTCCCCCGACTCGGTGGTGTCGTGGAGCGAGCCCGAGACGGCCGCTGTTCCGGAGTCTCCGGCCGGCGCCCACTTCGCGGAGCTGCCGCTCGACGCGATCACGCCCAACCCGCGCCAGCCGCGTGAGGTCTTCGACGAGGACGCACTCGCCGAGCTGATCGCCTCCATCAAGGAGGTCGGCCTCCTCCAGCCCGTGGTCGTGCGCCAGGCGGGTGCCGAGCGCTATGAGCTGATCATGGGCGAGCGCCGCTGGCGCGCCTGCCGTGAGGCCGGCCTGGACCGCATCCCGGCCATCGTGCGCCACACCGACGACGAGAAGCTGCTCCTGGACGCGCTCCTGGAGAACCTCCACCGGGCCCAGCTGAACCCGCTGGAAGAGGCCGCGGCCTACGACCAGCTCCTCAAGGACTTCAACTGCACCCACGACCAGCTGGCCGACCGGATCGGACGCTCGCGTCCGCAGGTCTCCAACACGCTTCGGCTGCTGCGGCTCTCCCCGCCGGTCCAGAGCCGGGTCGCCGCCGGGGTGATCTCCGCCGGCCACGCTCGCGCCCTGCTGGGTGTCGAGGACCCGGAGGCCCAGGACAAGCTGGCATACCGGATCGTGGCCGAGGGACTCTCCGTGCGGTCCGTCGAGGAGATCGTGACGCTGATGGGCTCCGAGCCCGGCGCGACGGTCAAGCCCAAGGGTCCCCGTGCGGGTGCCCGGGTGTCGCCCGCGCTCACGGACCTCGCCTCCCGGCTCTCCGACCGCTTCGAGACCCGGGTGAAGGTCGACCTGGGCCAGAAGAAGGGCAAGATCGTCGTCGAGTTCGCCTCGATGGACGACCTGGAGCGGATCCTCTCGACCCTCGCTCCCGGTGAGGGACGGGTCATGGACTCCAGGAACGGCGAGCAGGACGAGCAGGGCTGAGGCCCAGCGCTCCACGACTCCGCACAGGGCGGGCCGTGCTCCGGTCTTCACCGGAACGCGGTCCGCCCTTTGCCGGTGAGCGGTGTCGCCTTGATCGACCGATGGATACGATTCCGAGAGGCGTATCCGTGCTCAAGGGCGAGGGAAACGAGGAGAAGCCGTGGGCCGTCGGCTGGTACCGCTCACGCTGGACAATCTTCCGGACCTTCCCAAGCGGTGCCGCTCCTGCGTCTTCTGGGAGCTCGACCCGGTGAGCGGGGAAGCGGCGGTCAAAGCCGGCCGCGCGGAGCTGGAGAAGGAAGCCTGGATCTCCGCCGTCCTGCTGGAGTGGGGCTCCTGCGGCCGGGTGGCCTACGTCGACGAGGTACCGGTCGGCTATGTGCTCTACGCTCCCCCGGCCTATGTGCCCCGGTCCACGGCCTTCCCGACGAGCCCGGTGGCGGCGGACTCGGTTCAGCTGATGACGGCGTGGATCATGCCCGGCTATCAGGGCCAGGGTCTGGGGCGGGTGATCGTGCAGACGGTCGCCAAGGACGTGATGCGTCGGGGCTTCAAGGCGATCGAGGCATTCGGGGACGCCCGCTGGAAAGAGCCGGCCTGTGTGCTGCCCGCCGACCATCTCCTCGCCGTGGGCTTCAAGACCGTCCGTTCCCACCACGCTTTCCCCCGGCTGCGTCTGGAGCTGAGGACGACGCTCTCCTGGAAGGAGGACGTCGAGATGGCCCTGGACCGACTGCTCGGCGCCGTCCAGAAGGAACCGGTCCTGCGGCCTCTGTGACGGGGCAGGGAGAAGAGCCCGGGAAACGAAAAGGCCCGCCCCCTCGGGGGCGGGCCTTCGCTGTACCGCGTGTCGCTGTTTCACGTGAAACAGCGAAAGATCATCAGGCCTTGGTGGGCTCGACGAAGCCCTCCAGGTCGCGCAGGATCGCGGCCTTCGGCTTGGCGCCGACGATGGTCTTCACGACCTCGCCACCCTGGTAGACGTTCAGCGTCGGGATGGACATGACGCCGTACTTGGCAGCCGTGGCCGGGTTCTCGTCGATGTTCAGCTTCACGACCTCGATCTCGCCGTGCTCGGCGGCGATGGCCTCCAGCGACGGGGCGATCTGGCGGCACGGTCCGCACCAGGCGGCCCAGAAGTCCACCAGGACGGGCTTGTCGCTCTTGAGGACGTCCTCTTCGAAGGAAGCGTCGGTCACAGTCTTGAGGGCCACAGCGGCCTCCTTGATCTCGCGGGGTGTGGAGTGGGGAGCGGGGTGGATCAGACGGCGGGGGTCTCGGCCAGCTTCTCGCTGTCGGCGAGAGCCGAGAGGAAACGCTCGGCGTCGAGAGCGGCGGAGCAGCCGGTGCCGGCGGCGGTGATGGCCTGACGGTACGTGTGGTCGACGACGTCGCCGGCGCCGAAGACACCCGTGAGGTTGGTGCGGGTCGAGGGGGCGTCGACCTTCAGGTAGCCCTCCTCGTCGAGCTCCAGCTGGCCCTTGAAGAGCTCGGTGCGCGGGTCGTGACCGACGGCGATGAAGAGGCCGGTGACGGGCAGCTGGCGGGTCTCACCGGTCTTGGTGTCGCGCAGGGTCACACCGCTGAGCTTCTGCTCGCCGTGGATCTCGGTGACTTCGCTGTCCCAGGCGAAGGAGATCTTCGGGTCGGCGAAGGCGCGCTCCTGCATGGCCTTCGAGGCACGCAGGGTGTCGCGGCGGTGGACGATGGTGACGGACTTGGCGAAGCGCGAGAGGAAGGTCGCCTCCTCGATCGCGGTGTCGCCGCCGCCGACGACGGCGATGTCCTGGTCCTTGAAGAAGAACCCGTCGCAGGTCGCGCACCAGGAGACACCGCGGCCGGAGAGCGTGTCCTCGTTGGGGAGGCCGAGCTTGCGGTGCTGGGAGCCGGTGGTGACGATGACGGCCTTGGCGCGGTGGACGATGCCGGCGGTGTCGGTGACGGTCTTGATCTCACCGGTGAGGTCCACGGCGACGATGTCGTCGGGAACCAGCTCGGCGCCGAAGCGCTCGGCCTGGGCGCGCATGTTGTCCATGAGGTCGGGCCCCATGATGCCGTCACGGAAGCCGGGGAAGTTCTCGACCTCGGTCGTGTTCATCAGGGCGCCACCGGCGGTGACGGCACCCTCGAAGACCAGAGGGTTCAGCGACGCTCGGGCCGTGTAGAGCGCCGCGGTGTATCCCGCGGGCCCGGAGCCGATGATGATCACGTTACGGACGTCGCTCACGGGTTTCTTCCTCGTCTCTGCAGACTGCCACTGCCTACGGGGGCGGTTGTCTCGGTCGCTCTCACCCCACCCAACGGATCCTAAGGGGCGAGCATTCCCGAGACCGCCGCGCGGCTCCGTAGGCGTGCGAGGAGAGGCAGCGGGCAGGCGTCAGGAGCGGGGGTAGGTCTCCTGGAGCAGGACGTCGGCGACGGCTTTTCCGCCGTCCGCGGTCCGGTCGGCACAGGAGGCGTCGAGCACGTACGCCTGGACCTTGGAACGGTCGGAGGGGTCCGGCAGCACCACCAGATAGGCGGGCCTTCCCTGGTAGTCGCCCCGCTCCTGTCCGAGCACCGCGTCGGTGCGACCGGTGCCGGCCAGGACGCAGTCGGGGACGGCACCGTCCCTGTTGCGCTGGGGAGCGGAAGGAGTGCTTTCGGCGGACATCGATTCGGGGCCGACCCCCTGGGGAGTCTTGGCGGCTCCCTGGTCGCCCACGAGCGCGTGGACGCGGTCTTCGACAGGAGCCCCGGAGAAGGCGCTGACCGCGCTTCCGGCGACGGTGTCAGCCTTCTTGGTGTCGGCCGAGCTGTCGCCTGCGGTCAGGTTCCCTGTCTGGCTCAGATAGAGGCTCGTGCCGAGGACCATGGCGCCGAAGGCGGCACCGAGGGTGGAGAGCAGGGCGATCCTGCGGCGACGGGGCCTGCCTGCCGGCCGTCCGGGACCGGTCGCGGCGCGCGGGCCGCCGGCGGGGCGGTCCTGGGCCTTGGAGGAGGTGCGGACCGACGGCTCGGCATCGGTGGAGCGTCGCGATGTTTCACGTGAAACAGGCGCGTCGCTCTCGGGTGAGGTCGAGTTGAGGAGGGCTTCCGCGGCGAGTGCCGCGTCGATCCGGCCTGCGATCTCGGCGGGCATACGCGGCGGACCGGGAAGGGTGCCCAGAAGGCCGCGGATCTCCTCCAGGGAGGACAGGACATCCGCGCAGAGGGGGCAGCCGTCCACATGCCGGCGCACGGCGGAGGACCGTGTGGGCGAAAGCAGCCCCTCGGTCAGATCGGAGATCTCCGAGACGTCCGGGTGCTGTGTGGTGTCGGCCCTGCCGGCCGTGGAAGTCACGTGCGCCCACCTCCGCCCTTCACAGCAGCTGGATCAGTCGGTCCGGTGTCCGTCGGCCCCGGCACCGGTGGGACGGATGTCCCCGGCGTCCGGTTCCTTCCCCCTTCGGCGGCCTCGTTACCCACGGTGTCGGCGCGCAGATGAGTGACCATCGGCAGCAGGCGGGACCGACCACGGGCGCAGCGGCTCTTCACGGTGCCGGTGGGGACGCCGAGGATACGGGCGGCTTCCGCGACGGGGTAACCCTGCATGTCGACGAGGACGAGTGCGGCCCTCTGGTCGGCCGGGATGTTCGCGAGCGCGGCCAGCACCTGCCGGTGGAGGTCCTGGCGCTCGACGGGGGCCTCGGCGGACTCGTGGGTGCCGAGGAGCTGCTCGAAGCGGTCGTCGTCGTCGACGGGCGACGTGCGGCGGGAGGCGGCCTTGCGGGCCCGGTCGAGACAGGCGTTCACCGTGATGCGGTGCAGCCAGGTCGTGACGGCCGACTGGCCGCGGAAGGTGTGGGCGGCCCGGAAGGCGGAGATCAAGGCGTCCTGGACGGCGTCAGCGGCTTCCTCGCGGTCCCCCAGGGTCCGGAGGGCCACGGCCCACAGCCGGTCGCGGTGGCGGCGCACGAGCTCACCGAAGGCGTCCGGGTCCCCGGCGACGTGGCGGGCGAGGAGGTCCTCGTCCGTCGCCGTCCGGGGGTCGTCAGCCGCAGGCGCCACGGGTCCCCTCCTCGTTCGGCAGCCGTGCAGGCATTCAATCCGGTCCGTGCCCGGAAGTAAATGAGCGCCGAGCTGGGCTCGGCGCTCATGGAAGGTGTCGCTCCGCGGCTACGGGGCGGTTCCCTCGAAGGAGACGTTGGTGATCGCCTGCTTGTAGCCCGCTCCGAAGTACTCGTCGCCGGTCGAGTACGGCACGGAGGTCAGCCAGAGGAGCACGTACCGGGTCTTCACCGGCGTCTTGGCCTCGGGCTTGGCCGACGAGGCCGAGGTCTCGGCCGTGGCGATCTTCTTCATGGACTCCGGACCCCCGGAGGGGGAGAGCGAGTCCGCCGCGTAGAGGCTGACCACCGTCTGCGGACCGCCGTAGCGGAACGCTATGGACGCGGAGGAGACGTTCTGCTCGCTCCCCAGGTCGTAGACGATGCCGACGCCCTGCTTGTACGGGGCCAGGACGGGTCCGGCCCTGAAGGTCTTGGTGCGCCAGTACGTGGAGCTGTCGCTGTCGTACGTGTCGCCCACTCCGGGAGGGTTCTGCGGATTGCCGTCCGGGGCGTACTCCTCCGCCGAACTGATGGTGAGCGGCTTCGGGGGCTCGGGCTTCTCGTCGTCGACCGTGGGGGTCGGGACCGGGTTCTTGTTGGAGTTGTCCTGGTCCAGGAGCCGGTCCGCGATCTGCCAGCTGCCGAGTCCCAGGGCGGCGATCAGCAGGGCCGAGACGGCCCACTTCAGCGCCCGTCCGGTGCGGCTCTGGAGCGGGGGCGGCGGGATGACCACCGGTTGGGTCGCGGCGGGACGCGGCTGGGGCCGTCCGTACGTGCCCTGCTGGTAGGTCGTGCGCTGGTACTCCGGAGGGGCGGTGTACTCCGGCTCCGGCGGCTTGACGCGGGGCATCGCGGCGACGGCCTTGGCCAGCTCGTCCGGGGTCGTGCACGGCGGTTCCTGCCGCGAGGCGGTGGCGCCGTCGTTGGCGAGGGCGCGCATGGCGATCTCGGAGAGGCCGCGGTGCACGCCGGCGCGGACCTGGTCGGGCGGGAGGAGGCCGACGTCCTTGGGAAGCCCGGAGAGCCCGTGGGCGTCGCTGTCGTACGGCCAGCGCTGGGTCAGCGCGGCGTACAGCAGGGCGCCGATGGCCTCGGTGTCGCTGCGCTGGGGGCGCTCGGCGGTGATGCCGCGCAGGGCGGCGTTCACGGCCAGGCCGCGGATCCGGTACTGGCCGGTGGAGCTGCGCAGCACCGCGCTCGGGGTGAGCCGGAGGTGGGCGAGGCCCTCGCGGTGGGCGGCGGCCATCGCCTGGGAGACCTGGCTGACGAGCTGGTAGGCGTCGTGCGGCTCCAGAGGACCGGACGCGAGCAGCGCCGTCAGTTCGGTGGAGTCGGGCAGCCACTCGTGCACCACGTACACGAGGTCGTTCTCCTCGACGGCGTCCAGGACCTGGACGAACCGGGGGTCGCCGAGCAGGGCCGAGGAGCGGGCCGCGGCCAGGACCGAACGGGCCCGGGGGTGGTCGGCGGGCAGCAGGTGGACCCCGACGGCACGCCGCAGTTTCTCGTCGACGGCACGCCAACTGCTGAAGCCGTCCAAACGGGTGACGCACTCCTCCAGCCGGTAGCGCCTCGCCAGCTTGTGCCCGCTGTGCAGTTCGGGCGCAGCGAGGGAGGGCTGTTCGCCGTTCTTCCGTTCGACCGCCTTGTTCTCCGTGGCCTCGGCGGACTGCTCCGCCGTCTTCTGCTCTTCCGCCACCCCGTCGGTCGCGGCCGTGTCCGCCTTGGCGGTCAGCGGGTCGTCACCGCTGTTGTCGGCCACGTCGACGGCAGCCGTGCTACGTTCCGCCACCGTCGTTCCTGCCTCCCCATCCGTTGCGCCACATCCAACAGCCATGCCAATTGTGCCCACAGTCCGCCCCTATGCACGACACGCGGTTCCCGCCGATGGTTGTGCGGGACCGTCGAATCAGCGACCGAGGCGTCCGCGGACCATACCCACCAGAGTGTTCAACTCCGTAATGCGCATGCGCTTCGCGGCGACGAAGAAGACTCCGAGGAGCACCGCACCGCCGATGACGAGGGCGACGAGGGAGCCGAGCGCACCCTCGCCCAGAAGCTTCAACAGGCCGAAGCCGACGGCGCCGGAGACGATCGCGGCGGGCACGGAGGCCATGCAGAGGCGTGCGTAGGTGCGCAGGACGTGGGTGCCGTCCAGGTCGCCGCCGAGGCGGTTGCGCAGGCGGCGCCAGGCGATGCCGACGCCCACGGCGTAAGCGAGCCCGTAGGAGGCGGCCATGCCCACCACGGCCCACTGGGCGGGCAGGACGACGTAGCAGAGGGCCGAGGCTGCCGCGTTGACGGCGGCGACGATGACCGTGTTGTAGAAGGGCGTCCGGGTGTCCTCGTAGGCGTAGAAGCCGCGGAGCACGACGTACTGGACGGAGTAGGGGATCAGTCCGAGGCCGAAGGCCATCAGGATGAAGCCCATGCCCTGGGCCGCCTCGACGCCGCTGGAGGCGTAGAGCAGGGTGCACATCGGGACACCGAGCGCCAGGAAGGCGAAGGAGACCGGGACGATCGCGACGGCCGAGTTGCGCAGGCCCTGGGAGATGTCGTCCCGGACGGCACCGGGGTCGTTGTCGTGCGCGGCCCGGGAGATGCGGGGCAGCAGCGCCGCCATGACGGAGACGGTGATGATGGCCTGCGGCATGCCCCAGATGAGCTGGGCGTTGGAGTAGGCGAGGAAGCCTGCGCCGTTCTTCCCGGACGCCTCACCGGCCGCGGTGGCCAGCTGGGTGACGACCAGGACGCCCGCCTGGTTGGCGAGGACGAAGAGGACGGTCCACTTGGCCAGCTTCACCGTCTTGCCGAGCCCGTGGCCCTTCCAGTCGAAGCGGGGCCGGAAGCGGAAGCCCGTCTCGCGCAGGTACGGGATCATCGCCAGCGCCTGGACCACGAGGCCGAGGAGGGTACCGATGCCGAGCAGGCGGATGCCCTCGTCCGGGATGGTCTGCACGCCCATCTGGGACTCGGCGGAGGTGCCGTAGACCCAGATGAACAGGCCGAAGGTGACGATCATGACGATGTTGTTGAGGACCGGGGTCCACATCATCGCGCCGAACTTGCCCCGGGCGTTGAGGATCTGACCCATCACCACGTGCACGCCCATGAAGAAGATCGTGGGCAGGCAGTAGCGGGCGAAGGTCACGGCCACGCTGTTGGCCGCGGCGTCGTCGGCGATGGTGTTCGACATCAGCCGGATGAGCAGCGGTGCCGCGAAGACGGCGACGGCCACGATCAGGCCGAGTGCCACCATCACCAGGGTGAGCAGGCGGTTGGCGTAGGCCTCGCCGCCGTCCTCGTCGTTCTTCATCGAGCGGACGAGCTGGGGGACGAAGACCGAGTTGAGGCCGCCGCCGACGGTGAGGATGTAGATCATCGTCGGCAGGGTGTAGGCGATGGTGAAGGTGTCACCGAGCAGGGCCGCGCCGAGCGCGCCGGTGATCACCAGGCTGCGGACGAATCCGGTGAGCCGGGAGACCAGCGTGCCGGCCGCCATGACGGCGCTCGACTTCAGCAGCCCCGAGGCGCGGCCGGACTTCTTGGGTGCCGGCGCGGGCAGGGGGTCGGGTTCCGGGGCGGGCGGCGGCACCTGGCCGGGCGTCTGCTGGTCCCGGTAGAGGTGGGCGAAGGCGTCCGGCTCGGGCGTCTCCTCGCCGGCCCGGGTCACCAGGTCGTCCACCCCGGTGAACTGGACCGTACGGGCGTCGTCGCCGTACGGCAGGTGCCGGGACGGGCCCTCGGGCTCGGGTGCGGGCGTCTGGGCCCACACCCGGGGGTCGGGCGCGTGCTGGGGCGCCACCGGCTGCTGGTACAGCGCCTGGGGATCCTGGTAGGTGCCGGGCGGCGGCGGGGGGTGCGCGGCGCGGTCGTAGAGCGCCTCGCCCACCGGGTCCTGCGCGGACAGGTCCTGTGCCCGGTACGGGTCGTGCGCGAAGGCGTCCTGGACGTAGGGGTCCTGGGCGTACGGGTTCTGCCCGTAGGGGTCGTGCCCCTGCGGGTGCTGCGCGTAGCCGGCGGGCGCCTGCGGGTGCTGCGTGTAGGGGGCGTGGCCCTGGGGGCCCTGGGGACCCTGGGGCGCGGGCGGCGGCACCGGAGGGTGGCCGGAGCCGGTGGGTGCCGCGGGCGTCCCACCGGACGGCGCGGTGTCGCCCGCGCCCTGGCCGCGGTCACCGTCGTACGGCGCGTTCATGGTTACCCCACCTCATCGTCCCCGGCCGACCGGCCACGACATCGCTCAACGGTCCACTTTCTCACCCGGGCCCGACGGGTCGCCGCTTTCGGAGGCGGTGTCCGCTGTCGGGTCACTCGGCTGCTCGGGTTCACCCTCGGAGGGCTCCGCCTCCGCGGGTGCGTCCGCAGCCTCGTCCGTCGCCGTGTCCGTCGTCACGTCCGCTTCCGCGGTTTCGGCGTTCCGTGCGGCCACGCGCTTGCGCTGGCTGTACATCCGGACGCCGGCGAGGACCAGGAGCAGGACGCCTCCCGCGATCACGAGCATGACCGTCGGGGTGATCTCGGAGACCTTCACCGTGAACGTCATCGGCTGCCCGTAGGGGGTGCCGTCCTCGGTGTAGAGCTGGGCGATCATCGGCACCTGGCCGTTGACGTTGGCGGAGGCGGTGAACTTCACCGACTGGCTGTGCCCGCCGTTGATCTTCACGGGGAGTTCGGCGAACCCTTCGCCGTTGACCGTCAGCCGGTTCTTGTTGGTGGACGTCAGGCGCAGCACCAGATGGTTCACACCCTGGAGCAGCTTGTTCTGGACGGTCACGGGGATCGTCGCGCTGCGGCCGGAGAGCGTGAGGTCGGACTTGTCGACCAGCTGGACGCCCTTGGTGAGCGTCTGGAGGTAGTCCAGGACATCGGTCCGGTAGATCGCGGCCGCGCGTGCCTCGCCGCGCCAGGAGACCGACATCTCGCGGTCGATCGCGTTGCCGAACGGCGTCACGACGCGCTCGGGCAGCTCCAGGATGACCTTGAAGTCGTCCAGCTCGTCGCGGGTGGTCTTCATGTCGCGGAAAGCCTGGACCGGCAGCTCACGGGCGCGCAGCTTCTTCGGGTACCGGGAGGCGCTGGGCACGCGGGTGGACGCCTCGGGGTCGGGCTTGGCCGCCGCGGCGGCCACGAGGTCGACCGGGTCGCTCCAGCGTCGGCCGGAGAGGCCCTGGAGGGCCGTGGCCATGGCCTGTGTCTGGGAGACGCTCGGCATGCGCTGCGGGGCGACCACGACGCTGCGCTGGTCCCCCGGCTGCTCCAGGGTGATCGCGAGCGACTGGGAGAGGAATTCCTGGACGGCGAGCGTCGAGCTCTCCGAGCGGACCATGTCCCCGTCGAAGGTGGTGGAGAGGACGGCGTCGCTCACCACGGCGGTGGTGCTGCCCTCGCCCAGCGGGCGGGCCGCGGTGGGCGTGTAGGAGAGGTCGTCGCGGACGCTGTCGCTGCGGGCGATCACCTTGTCGGCGCCGGCCGAGGTGGCGACCGCCACGATGGACGGGTCGACGGCTCCGTCGACCGGCCAGGCGAAGTCGGTGGCCGGCCGCACGTGGAGCACGGTCTCGACGGTGACGCCCGCGAGGTCGGTCGCCGACTGGAGGTGTCCCAGCGAGCCGGGGACGTCCTTGCCGTGATGGGCGAGGGAGGCGAGGTCGGGGTCGGCGAAGGGCAGGGCGACGACCTTGCGCCCCTGGATGGCCCGCTCCAGGGCGTTCAGCCACTGCTCGGCGACGGCCTTGTTCTTCCCGGCGACGTGCAGGGTGCCGTCCTTGACCCGGTAGCCGTTCGCCATGGCGTCGACGGTCGCCAGCAGGTCGGGGTCGACGACCCAGGTGACCGGCAGGTCCTTGCCGAGCGTGACGAGCTGGTCCAGGCGCCCGCCCGGACGGAGCTCGTCGGCCAGGGCGTCGTCCTCGAACACCGGGGTCTGCTGGTCGTCCGTGGCGGTCTCGGCCGAGACGTGGGCGGAGGAGATCAGCGGCCACAGGTAGGTGAGCTGGGTCTTCTTCTTCGCGGCCTCGGGCTGGTACGGCAGGAAGGTCCGCTCGATGCCCAGGACCCGGTCGTACCCCTGGTCGGGGGTCTGGCCGGTGAGGGAGACGCCCAGCTGGTAGACGCCGGCGTCGTCGAGACCCAGGTCGGCGACCGGGACGGAGAACGAGAAGTCCGCGCTCAGTCCGGCGGCGAGCCGGGGGATCTTGACGGTGGGGGCGTCCTCGAGCGGCGCGGGGTCGCTGTCGGACCGGTACCCGGTGCGCCCCGACACCTGCTCGATCTCACTGCGGCTCGTCATCCTGGGGCCGACCCGGAGGTTCACGGTGGCGTCGGTGACGGTCTTCTTGCTCTTGTTGGTCACCGTGCCGGTGACCGTGACCGTGTCCCCTTCGACGGGTGCGCTCGGGGTGAGCGTGTCGAGCGACACATCGACGGTCTTGGAGACCGTGGAGTCCTCGGCCGCGACGGCCGGGCTCGTGACGCCGGGTGCCTGGAGCAGGCCGGCGAGGAGCGGCGCCCCGAAGGCCACGGTGATCGTGCGCCGCAGCCATCGTCGGGCAGGTGAGGGACCGGTTCCCTGGATGTCTGCCGCCTCGGCCACGCGTTCGCCCGTCCTCGTCGTTGTCTGAGATGCCAGTGGTGTCGATGGTTCCCGGTTGCTGTGTCCAGGCATGGTAACGAGGCACGCTGGGAGCAAGTGCCGGGGACTGCTCCAGGCGATCTTCACCCGGGGAAAAACGGGGACGTCGTGGCGATCCCGGGCACGTACCCTTTTCTGTTGTGCCGAACGCCAACGAAGACACCCCGACTGCACTGAGCCAGGTGCAACGCCGCGCGGTCAGTGAACTGCTGCGTGTGTCCCCTGTCGCCGACGACCTCGCCCGCCGTTTCCAGGATGCCGGGTTCAGCCTCGCGCTGGTCGGTGGCTCGGTACGGGACGCGTTGCTCGGCCGGCTCGGCAACGACCTCGACTTCACCACCGACGCCCGCCCCGAGGACGTGCTGAAGATCGTCCGTCCGTGGGCCGACGCGGTGTGGGAGGTCGGCATCGCCTTCGGGACGGTCGGCTGCCAGAAGGACGCCCGTGTCGGGGACGTGGGCCAGCGGTTCGAGATCGAGGTCACCACCTACCGCTCGGAGGCGTACGACCGCACGTCGCGCAAGCCCGAGGTCTCCTACGGCGACTCCATCGAGGCGGACCTGGTCCGGCGGGACTTCACCGTCAACGCCATGGCCGTCGCGCTGCCCGAGAAGACCTTCATCGACCCGCACGGCGGCCTGGAGGACCTCGCCGCCCGGGTGCTGCGCACCCCGGGTACGCCGGAGGAGTCGTTCTCCGACGACCCCCTGCGCATGATGCGGGCCGCCCGCTTCGCCGCCCAGCTGGACTTCGAGGTCGCTCCCGAGGTCGTCACGGCGATGACGGAGATGTCCGGCCGGATCGAGATCGTCTCCGCCGAGCGCGTACGTGACGAGCTCAACAAGCTGCTGCTCTCCTCGCACCCGCGCAAGGGCCTCGGTCTTCTCGTGGACACCGGCCTCGCCGACCACGTGCTGCCCGAGCTGCCGTCGCTGCGTCTGGAGAGCGACGAGCACCACCGGCACAAGGACGTCTACGAGCACTCGCTGACCGTGCTCGACCAGGCGATCGACCTGGAGGAGGACGGCCCGGACCTGGTGCTGCGCCTCGCCGCCCTGCTCCACGACATCGGGAAGCCGCGCACCCGCCGCTTCGAGAAGGACGGCCGCGTCTCCTTCCACCACCACGAGGTGGTGGGAGCGAAGATGACCAAGAAGCGCATGACCGCGCTGAAGTACTCCAACGAGATGATCAAGGACGTCTCGCGGCTGGTGGAGCTGCACCTGCGCTTCCACGGCTACGGGACGGGCGAGTGGACGGACTCGGCCGTGCGCCGCTACGTCCGTGACGCCGGCCCGATGCTCTCGCGTCTGCACAAGCTGACCCGCTCGGACTGCACGACCCGGAACAAGCGCAAGGCGAGCGCGCTCTCCCGTGCCTACGACGGCCTGGAGGACCGCATCGCCCAGCTCCAGGAGCAGGAGGAGCTGGACTCGATCCGTCCCGACCTGGACGGCAACCAGATCCAGGAGATCCTCGGGATCGGCCCCGGGCCCGCCATCGGCCAGGCGTACAAGTTCCTGCTGGAGCTTCGCCTGGAGAACGGCCCCATGGAGCACGACCAGGCCGTCGCCGCGCTCAAGGAGTGGTGGGCGGCGCAGGGCTGAGCAGGACCGCGGGGGGGGGGGGGGGGGGGGGGGGGGGGGGGGGGGGGGGGGGGAGGGGGGGGGGGGGGGGGGTGGTGTGGGGTGCGCGCTGCTCCTTTTCTCTCCCA